>CAZNRF010000051.1:0-13854 GCA_964575075.1 uncultured Spirochaeta sp.
TTGGGCATATCTGTTCTGTTTGCCCTCTTTGTTTGGCGGCGCCGGCCGCACCCGCTTTTCCCGGGGCAAGCCGGTGTCGGGAGTTTTCTCCCTCCTTCCCGTGGGAATTTCCGGCATCGGTACACTTTACGACGCGCTTCCCATGCCGCAACACTTACGCTCGGGGCGATTATCCCAACGGTTGGGCCAGATCCTCGATGACGAGCGTGCCGAAGACCGTCCTCGCACATCGGTACACCACCGAAGGGAACCTCCCGAAAACCTCGTTCCGTGGAACAGGAGATTCTCCACCTCGCCGCCGAACGGCACGGCGTAGTATCACCGTCTCGGGTAGCGATTCGTGCCGAGGTTGGTCCTGAGAAGGCTCGGGATCAGCTGGACCGTCTGGTGGGCCAGGGATTTGCAGAGGTTCAGGTAACCCGCCAGGGGCTCATGGTCTACGTCTTTCCCGAGTTTTTGGATGATGACGGGCGCCGCGAACTGGAGGAGCTCCTCTGACGTTTCGTTGACCTGAGAGCGCCGTTTCTCTATCATTGGGAAGCTATGACAGCCAAAGAACTGCGCCGCAAGTACATCGAGTTTTTCACTCGCCATGATCATGCAGAGATCTCGGGAAAGTCACTTATCCCTGAGAATGACCCCACCGTTCTCTTCACAACCGCCGGCATGCACCCGTTGGTTCCCTTCATTCTTGGCGAGCCTCATCCTGCCGGCCCACGGTTGGTAAACGTACAGAAGTGTATTCGTACAGGCGATATTGACGAGGTTGGTGATGAGAGCCACCTTACGTTTTTCGAGATGCTGGGAAACTGGTCTCTTGGGGATTACTTCAAGGATGGCGCAATTCGTTTGAGTTGGGAGTTTCTGACGAGCTCGGAGTGGCTTGGAATCGACCCTGATTCGATTTCGATTACCGTTTTCGCCGGTGATGACGATGTGCCCCGGGATGAAGAAAGTGCTTCGGTGTGGGAGTCGGTAGGCGTTCCCCGAGAGCGGATCTATTTCCTCGGGCGTTCGGACAATTGGTGGGGGCCTGCAGGACAGACCGGCCCGTGCGGTCCGGATTCCGAGATGTTTATAGATACCGGTAAGCCCGGAACGGCGGAGAGCCGTCCGGGTGTCTCAGATGGAAAGTACCTTGAAATCTGGAACGATGTGTTTATGCAGTACAACAAGGACAGCGATGGAAACTACGCTCCCTTGGACCGAAAATGTGTAGACACCGGTATGGGAGTTGAGCGGACGATTGCGATTTTACAGGGTAAACGCTCCGTTTACGATACCGAGGTATTTCAGCCGATTATTCACAAAATAGAAGAGCTCACCGGTCTCAGGTACGGCGAGAACGAGGACCATGACCGCTCGATTCGGATTATCGCGGATCATGTAAGAACAGCAACGTTCGTGCTCGGTGACGAGAACCCCACCGTCCCGTCGAATGTAGCTCAGGGCTACGTGCTCCGTCGTCTCATCCGCCGGGCGATGCGCCACGGCAGGAAGCTTGGCTTAGACGGCGAGTTTTTGCTGGAGCCGGCGAAGGTTGTCATCGAGATCTACCAGGATCCCTACACGTTGCTCCAGCGGCAGCGGGATACGATTCTGTCGGAGCTGGCTGGGGAGGAGGAGCGCTTTCTCAAAACGCTGCAGAACGGTGAGCGGGAGTTCGAAAAGATGGTTCCCAACCTGCTCAAGAATCCCAAGAAAGAAATACCAGGGCGCTTGGCGTTCAAGCTCTACGATACCTACGGGTTTCCGTTGGAAATTACCCAGGAGCTTGCGGCGGAGCATGGCCTCACGGTGGATACCGCCGGTTTTGACGAGGCGTTTGAAAAACATCGGGAGCGCTCCAAGTCGGATACCAATCAGACGTTTAAAGGCGGGCTGGCGGATCATTCCACGATGACCACCGCGTTGCATACCGCGACGCATCTCATGCACCAGGCGCTTCGGGATGTTCTCGGCCCCCACGTCTCGCAGAAGGGAAGTAACATCACTCCCGAGCGGCTCCGGTTCGATTTCTCCCATCCCGACAAAATGACCGACGAAGAGATTCAGCAAGTTGAAGCGATCGTCAATGATAAGATCAAGGAAGATCTACCGGTAACGATCGAAACGACCACGCTGGAAAAAGCACAGGAAGCGGGAGCTTTGGCATTCTTCGGCGATCGCTACGACGAAGTGGTAAAAGTGTACTCGATCGGTGATTACTCGAAAGAGGTATGCGGTGGCCCCCATGTTGACCATACGGCGGTGCTCGGCTCGTTCAAGATCTTGAAAGAGCAGTCCTCCTCCCGGGGGGTGCGCCGGATCAAGGCGGTTATCGAGCCTGAATCGGCGTAGGCTGATCAACCTACGCGGTTGATCAGCGGCGGAGGGGGGTTACAACTTCGCCTTCAGCTCGCCGACTTTTCGCTGTACCGAACGGGCCGGGGAACGGGTGGCTTCCAGATGCCGCGAGAGAACAGCCAGCGCTTCGGCGATCTTGCCCTGATCCTCGTAGCATTCCGCGAGTTCCAGAAACACCCGACCGTTCTCCGGCGCGTTCTTCGCGAGGTCTTCCAGCGCCGCGATCGCTTCAGGAAAGCGCTTCTGCTCGCGGTGAATAATGGACAGACCCAGAATCGCGTACAGATCAAATTGGACGTTCAGGGCGCGCCGATAGTAGTCTTCCGCCCGATCCAGATCTCCCATTGAGCGGTAGGCGTCACCGGCGCGAGTGAGAATCACTTTATTATTCCCGTCGATCTCCAGAATGCGATGCCAGTACTCCAGTGACTGTTCCGGTTGCTGAAGGCCGCGGTAGCAATCCGCCAATCCATACAGCGCATAGAAGTTCTTCGGCTCACGCTCCAGGGCCTGTTCAAAGTAGGGGATTCCCCGCTCATAGGTTCTCAGCTTTCGGTGGCAGTTTCCCAACGAGGTGAGGACGCGAATATCCACGTCCTGGCCCCGGAGCTCATACATTCGCTCCCAGTAATGCCGCGCCGAATCGAACTCCTTGAAGTCGTAGTGGAGGTGCCCCAATCCGATAAGGGCATAGGGATTATCTGCTTCCAGCTCCAGACCACGGAGATAGAGCTCCCGTGATCGGCGATAGTTGCGAATCTTGCGGTATACATCGCCCACTCGGGTGAGGACCGTGACATTCTCGGAATCGTACTGAAGATAGCGCTCCCAGACTTCAACGGCTTGGTTGAACCGTTTCAGGGCCCGGAGGCTCTCGGCCAAGCCAAAGAGGGCGTAGTTGTTCTCGGGATGAAACTCAAGACACCGTTGGTAATACTCAACAGCCTGCTCGAAATGGCGCTCTTTGCGCTCCAAATCTCCCAGACCCACCAAGGCGTAGTTGTTCTCCGGGTCTTCTGCGAGAATTTCTTGAAATTTTGCTCGTGCTTCCGTGGTCATATGTTCTCTCAGGAGCTGATATCCCTGCTGTGAAAGCTGGGAGAGGTGCTCCTTATCATGTTCGGTCACTCGTTATCCTCCGGGATCACTGCTGATCCTCGCGGAGCCATTTTCGGATCACTCCGGCCATCTGCTCGCTGAGCTCTTCGATGCGACGCCGATCCCCGGCCAGCCAGAACATGCGAAGTGCCTCGAGGGGGTCCCCCTCTTTCATGTAGTGGTTGCCCAGCCGGATCAGTCCATCGGCGTAGCGAACGGTCATGAAGATCCGCTTTGCGGCGGGCAGTTGGCTGTTGTTAAACAGCTCATTTCCCTTGCGAATCAATGCTGCCCGATCCTGGCTGCTCAAAGAGGCGCCGTCATCGGCCCGGACCTTTAGGAATCCCTCGGAGGAGCTCCCCACGTCATATTGTTCTGCCACCGTGGCATCCTTCGTTACAGGGCCTCACGTAACCGGTGAACCAGGGCGTCCACCGTCCGATAATGATACTTGTAAAACGCGGGATTTGCAACGAGATGCACCGCTGTCTCGCCAAGTATCTCCTTTATTTCCAAATCGTGCGCTTTGAGGGTACTTCCGGTTTCTACCAAGTCAACGATGTAGGGAGCCAATCCGAGAACCGGCGCCAACTCTACGGAACCGTCAAGTTTGATCACGTCAACGGGTATACCACGTCTGTGAAAAAAGTCATGGGTGAAGCGGGTGAATTTACTCGCTACCGTGAGAGATGATGCGGTCCGATGGTCTTCCGTGTCGTCTTGCCGTCCCGCTAAGCAGATACGAGTCTTTCCGAAGGGGAACGTCATGAGGTGGAAGAAATCGTATCCGCTCTCAAAGATCACGTCGGACCCGCAAATTCCGAGTCCCGCGATGCCGTGGTGGACATATGTCGGGAGGTCGGCGTTCTTTACGAGGATCGCCTGCAATTCTCCCCGTGGTTCCTGCGCCACCAATTGGCGTTCCCCCAGGGTGAGGTTGTACCCGCAGTCGGAGAGGAGCTCGCTGGTCTTGTCGAAGAGTCGACCTTTTGGGAGGGCTATCGTGATCATTATACGTGTGCTCGCTTTCGTTGTGAGTGTTGCCGCCGGGCATCGGCGATTCGCGCGGCCAGCGTGTCGCCGCGGGCGACCTCCGGGGCGTGCTCGGTAGCGTCGGTTTCGAAGACGGTGGCTGGAAGCTTACGGGTGAACAGGGAAAACCCCACCGAGGGAGCGTCGAATCCGAACGCCTGCAAGAGCCGATCGTACCGTCCCCCCCGCAGGATCGCCGCGTTACTGTCGGGGATGTAGGCGCTAAAGGCGATGCCGGTGTAGTAGTGGTACGCGCCCAGCTCGCTTACATCGATCCGGATCCGATCCCGCCATTCCTCAGGAACGATCTCCTGGAGGAGTTTTACGACCGTTACGAGTTCTTCACCGGCGGCTGCTACCCTCGGCGCCGTTGTGGCGATTTGATCGATGAGCGCCTCGAAGTCGCTCTGCGGGCCGATAAACTCCGCCAAACGCCGGAGGGACGGATCGAGCTCCGCCAGCTCGGGGTTGTGAAACTCCCGGCGGCGGAGGAGGTCTCCAAGCTGTGCCGTTTCTATGCCTATGTGCTCGGCGCAAGCGGCGGTGAGTGCGTGGCTTCCCACGTGGATCACCGCGTCGGTGAGGTGCAACGCACCAAGCGCCTCCACTGCCAGAAAGAGCACCTCTGCGTCCCCCTCGGGGCCCTGGACCCCCACGAGCTCGATACCAGCCTGCTGGTACTCGTTGTTTGAGATGTCATGACGGTCTTCCGCGCGCACGATCTGATCCGCGTAGAACACCCGAACCGGGAGGTCGTCGTCAGTAAGGTGAAGGCCAAGCTGCTTTGCCAGAAAGAGTGTGGTATCCGCTCGGAGGGTAAGAATCTCTCCCTGGCGATCTACCGCCCGGTACATGTGCTGGATATCTTCGTCGGAGAGCAGCCGGCGATATACGTCGAAGTAGTCTACCAGAGCGGTCTCCGCCGGATCGTAGCCCCACTGAGAGAATAGATCGTCCAGTGCCCGGGTAATTCGCCGATGTCGTGCCGCTTCATGGAGTTGCAGCGTCTCTGTGCCGGTGGGGAGGCTCAGATTTCGGTAGTGCTGTGGAGAACTCATAGTCTGCAGAGCGTAGCAGCTTCACCGGGAAATGTCAGGCCGGCGGAGGCCGAAAAAACGTTACTGCCGAGCCGCCATACTCCCGCCGATCCTCCACAACGAGCCCAACCTTCTCCGGAGATAACGTCTCCTGCCGGGGTGCATGGATGAGAATCCGGGATCGTTCATGAATGGTCGAGGACGTCGCAATCCTCGAGAGGAGGTCGGCCTTGTACCGGTACGCGAAGGGAGGATCGAGATACACCACATCAAAGGAGGTGCGGTTTCGCGCGATAAAGCGTTCCACCGGCTCTACCCGGAGGGTTGGGGCCGGCGCGAGATCGGTGATATTGGCCAGGATATCCCGTCGTTTTCCGCGGTCTTTTTCAACTAATACTACCGGCCGGGATCCCCGGGACCACGCTTCCAACCCCACCAGCCCGGATCCCGAGAAGAGATCCAGAAAACTGAGGTCATTGAGGTCTCCCAGGATAGAGAACATCGATTCCCGCATGCGGTCCATAGCGGGCCTGATAACTCCCGGGGGGCAGATCACCGTTCGCCCTCGCAGGCTCCCACCACTAATTCTCATCAGCCGATTCCTCTCGTAGCGCTTCCACCGCGCGCTTGAGGGCGTGGTGCTCGTCGTGGTGCAACTCCGGATCCTCCCGCAATAGCCGGGCAACATGGGTCCGCGCGGATATCATCTCCGCCATGTGGCGACGAATATCGGCAAAGCGGAACTCGAGAAAACCCGACTGCCGGCTGCCCTGCAGTTCACCGGGCCCGCGAATCCGCAAGTCTTCTTCAGCGATGAAAAATCCATCGGTACTCTCGTACATTACCTTTAATCGCTCTCGGGCGTCGCTCGTGAGAGGGTCCTGGTATACCAGGATACAATAGGACTGGGCCTCACCCCGTCCTACGCGGCCGCGGAGCTGGTGGAGTGCCGCCAGACCAAACACTTCGGCGTGCTCAATAACCATACATGTCGCGTTCGGTACGTCAACGCCCACTTCTACCACGCTGGTTGCCACGAGGGCGTGGATTTCACCCCGGGCAAACGCTGCCATCGTCTCGGCTCGCGCGTCTTCGTCCAACCGGGAGTGAGCGATCCCGATCCGATACGGGGATAGAACACGCTGCAGATGGCGGTGCATCTCCTGGGCGCTGCGAAACCCACCGGGACCGCCCTCTTCAATGGCGGGATACACCAGATACGCCTGCCTGCCGGCGTCCAGTTCTTTTCGGACAAACTCGTACACCCGCTGCTCGTTACCCATGCGCGCCAGATGAGTCTTGATCGGCTTGCGCCCCGGGGGCAGCCGGCGGATTGTGCTCACCTCGCTATCTCCAAAGGCGGTAAGGGCCAGGGAACGAGGGATCGGTGTGGCGCTCATCATCAGTACGTCCGGGGCGAGTCCTCGCTGCTGAAGTTGTTCCCGTTGTCCCACACCGAAGCGGTGCTGTTCATCGATAATCACGAGCCCCAAGTTGGCATATACCAGTTGTTGCGAGAAGAGGGCATGAGTGCCGATGACAAGGTCCAACTCGCCGTCTCCCAGCGCTGCCGCCACTTCCCGGCGCGCCGCGGTGGGCATCGAACCGAGGACGAGGGCGGGGCGAACATCGGTCTCCGCCAGGAATGTCCCGATGTTCCGCGCGTGCTGGCGTGCCAGGAGCTCCGTCGGCACCATCAACGCCACCTGCTGGCCCCGCTCGACGGCGGATAGCGCTGCCAGTAACGCGACCAACGTTTTGCCTGAGCCCACATCACCCTGGAGCAAACGTGACATCGGCCAGGGCTGATCCATGTCGCTGAGAATCTCCGAAAGAACAAGAGATTGATCTTCCGTCAGTTGAAACGGAAGCGAGCGCATCACCGGCTCCACGGCGGAACGAGCAGGCGCCGGGCGAGGCCGCCGTTTCCGTCGCCGCCGCCGCTGGGCATCCTGAGCGAGACGGAGCTGAAAGGTGAACAGCTCGCCCCACACCAGGCGACGGTACGCGCGGTCGGGCTCATCGATCGTGGCGGGAAAGTGCACGGCTCGGAGCGCCTCGGCCAGGGACGGTAAGTGCTCCTCCCTTCGAAGGCGGAGGGGTAGTTCATCCTCCACATCGTGGACATATTGGTCGAGGGCGTGAGTTACCGCATCGCGGAGGTGTTTCTGCGTGATACCTTCGGTAAGCGGGTAGACCGGTATGATCGGCGGAGCGCCTCCTGAAGACTCAGGTGAATCCGGGTCGCGGTGCTCGGCGTCAAACACGGCGGCTTGAATCTCTCCGTACCGCAGAGAGAACTGGCCGTACACGGAGAGGTGGCTACCAACCGGAAAGGTGCGGGCGAGAAAGTTGCGCCCGAAACAGACCAGCGCTGCGGTACTCGTCTCGTCCCGAATGATCAGCTTCAGTGTTCGTTGACGGCTGCGGAGAAAGTACTCATGGTCGACGACCGTGACGTGAACGACCCCTTCGCCATATTCCACCGCCTCCAGCAACGTTCCGACGCGGGAGCGGTCCTCGTACCGCCGTGGAACCAGCGCGAGGAGGTCCGCTACCGTGTGTACACCGAGCTTAGCTAAGCGGGCCGCCCGTTTTGGGCCAACACCGCTGAGATGCTCCGGGGACTCGGTGAGCTCATGAAACAGCACGCCGCGGTGAGACCATCAGATCGGGATCTGCTGCACTGCGCTGATGAGCAGTGTGGTCAGCAATCGACCGGCAATGAGCACCGCCGCCAGCTCACCCACGAATATCAGCAGTGAATGGCGATAGCTGGTGAATCGGCCCCGGAGGAGCGGGCGCACTGCTACCTGAAGCGCCGGGTTCACGATCTGCTCCAGTACGAGCCACAGCCGGCCGCTGGTGTCAACGTTCATGAGCAGACCGATGAGGCGGATCCCAGCGAGGATCAAGAAGAAGGTGAGGAAGAAAGACACCACCGACCACAGGGCGGATACGATAATCGCCAGGACAAATGAAAAGGTGATCGTCCCGGCGAAGGCAAGCTGGTTGGAAATCGTATTCAGGAGCCCCAGCACCAGAATTCCCACCACGGCTGAGAAGTCCAACGCCCCAAAGCGAACCGGTACGTTATGCCGGAACCAGTTGAGATACGGGTCGGTTACCCGGGATAGCAGTTCCTGCGCCCGACCGTTATGAAACCCTCGGAACCATGTCATGATGATTCTCACGAAAATGACCATCATGTAAATCGACAGGACCGCGCTGACGAATCGAAAAATCTGTTGCGTCACGTTTTCCACACCTCTTGTACTAACGGAAGACGCTCGATGCCTTCCAGGCTTTCTTTGCGCGAAGAGACTCTCAACTGGGAGCTCACCCGGACCACCGCCTCATGACCGTTACGACCCAAGTGGATGTATAGGTCGGAGCGCCCGGGAAAATCGTTCAATTCTCCCCGAAATCCGTAGAGTGCCTCTTCATCCACCCCGTCTTCTCTGAGCCGAATATGTACTGCCGATGCGTCCCGCTCGTCCAGTTCTTCCAGCGGACGAACCTCATCGAGAACCATCTGTACTGAATCGTTCCGCCGCTCCAGTTTCCCGACACATCCCACCACGGTGTTCACCAGCAGGGCATCCTGGTTGCGGGCATAGGATTCGGGGAACGCCACGAGTTCTAATTCGCCGCGATAGTCTTCTACCTGTCCGATCGCCATGCGGTCGCCCTTCTTGGTGACTACCGTTCGCAACGCCCGGAGCAACCCCACCACTTGCACCTGCTCGCCGGTAGGTGCCCCGTCTAAGCGCGCAAGGTTGACCGTCGTGCGTTCTTTCCACTCCTGGGCGTAATCATCCAAGGGATGGCCGGAGAAGTAAAAGCCCAGCAGTTCGCGCTCATATTCCAGACGCACCGCCGCGTTCCACGGTTCCTGTTCTTCAATCGGCAGGGTTGCCTCGCCGGTTTCACCGGTGTCTTCGAACAGCGATGTCTGTCCGGCGAGACGGTTCTCCCGGGTGTGGCTGGCGGCTTCGAAGTACACGTCCATATTGGCAAGGATCGTAGCCCGCTCCTGGCCGAGGGGATCAAACGCTCCCACCTGGGCCAGCGTCTCGATGACCTTGCGGTTTACCGATCTGGTGTCGATGCGTTCCAGAAAATCGAGAAAACTGGTGAACGGTCCACCCTGACGGCGAGTCTGCAGGATGTGATCTACCGCGGCTGCCCCCACGTTCTTGACGCCCACCAGACCGAAGACGATTTCCCCCTCGAGCACCCCGAAGTACTTATCGCTGTGGTTGATATCCGGCGGCCGCACGGTGATCCCCATCTGACGTGCTTCGAGGAGGTACTCCGCGAACTTGTCGGTGCTATTGATCTCGTTGGTGAGGTTTGCGGCGATAAACTCGACCGGATAGTTTGCCTTTAGATATGCCGTCTGGTACGCCAGAATCGAATATGCTGCGGCATGAGATTTATTGAATCCGTAGCCGGCAAAGGGTTTCAGAAGCTCGAAGATGTCTTCGCCTTGCTTTCGAGTAAATCCCTTCGCCTCGGCGCCGGCGATAAACTCCTTTTCCATCTTCGCCATCTCTTTTTCTTTTTTCTTTCCCATGGCGCGCCGGAGAATATCGGCTTTGCCCAGGGAGAACCCGCCCACAATCTGGGCGATCTGCATGACCTGCTCCTGGTAGACGATGACGCCGTAGGTCTCCTCGAGAACCGGTTTCAGCGAGGGCAGGGGATAGGAGATGGGGATCACTCCATTTTTGGAGTCCACGAATTGATCGATAAACTGCATCGGTCCCGGACGATAGAGGGCGTTCAAGGCGATGAGGTCCTCTATACGATTCGGTTTTGCCCGCTTCAGGATATCCTGCATGCCTGAACTCTCGAACTGGAAGATCGCCTTGCTGGAGCCTTCTCCGAGCATGCGGAACGTGGCGGCGTCATCCTCGCGAATCTCGGCGATGGAAAAATCCGGGGTGCTTCGCCGGATCAGCTGCTCGGTATTACGAATAAGCGTCAGTGTCTTGAGCCCCAGGAAGTCCATCTTGACCAGCCCGGCATCTTCCAGGAGGTCCATCGTGAACTGGGTAGAAATAGATCCGGTCTTTGGATCGCGGTAGAGGGGGACGTACTCGGTGAGCTCTTTCTCTCCGATCACGATTCCCGCCGCGTGAGTTGAGGCGTGCCGATGCAGCCCCTCCAGACGACGGCTGACGTCGATCAGTTCCGCATACACCTCGCCGCGGTCCGGCAGCGCTGCCAACTCCGGTTCCTGCTCCAGGGCGGTATCCAGGGTGATCTTGAGATCCTTGGGAACCAGTTTTGCGATCGCATCGGCTTCATCATAGTTGAGTCCCAGGACCCGGGCTACGTCACGAATAACGAGTTTGGTTTTCAGCGTTCCGAAGGTGATAATCTGGCCCACCTTGTCACGCCCGTACTTTCGAGTTACGTAATCGATCACTTCACCTCGCCGCTCGAAGCAGAAGTCGATATCAAAATCCGGCATGGACACCCGCTCGGGATTGAGAAACCGCTCGAAAAGCAACCCGTAAGTGAGGGGTTCGATATCCGTAATCTTTAACGCGTAGGCGACGATCGACCCTGCTCCTGAACCGCGGCCTGGTCCGACGGGGATATCATTGTCTCGGGCGTATTTGATGAAATCCCACACGATCAGAAAGTAACCGGTGAAATCCATCGAGATGATCGTGTTCAACTCATAATCGGCTCGCCCTTGGATCTCATCGGTTACCGGTTGGTATCGTTCCTTGAGTCCTTCATGCACCAGATGGCGCAGATACTCATCCTTGTCGGCAAAGCCGTCGGGAATCTCGTAGACTGGGAATCGGGGACCCGGGAGGTCGATCGTCACGTTACAGCGGTCGGCGATTACCGCGGTGTTGGTAAGCGCCTCCGGGTGCTCGGCGAACAGTTGAGCCATCTCGTCAGGCGTTTTGAGATAGAACTCCTGGGTGGAGAACTTGAATCGGTTCGTTTCCGACTTTTTTTTGTTGCTTCCGATGCAGAGCAAAACGTCCTGAGCGTTTGCATCCTCCCGCTCTACGTAATGTGTGTCGTTGGCTGCTACCAGGGGCACCCCCGACTCCCGGGACAGGTTTACCAGCATCGTGTTCAGCGCCTGCTGCTCAGGAATGTTATGGTCGCAGAGTTCCAGGTAGACGTTTTCATCACCATACACGCGGCGATACCAGGTTAGGAGTTCCCGAGCGTCATCAACCCGGTTTGCCAGCAAAAGGCGGGGAATCTCGCCGGAGATCGATCCGGTGAGGAGCAGCAGCCCCTCGGAATGCGCTTCCATCACCTCATGATCGATACGAGGACGGTAGTAAAAGCCCTCGAGGTAACCTATTGAGGAGAGCTTGATCAGATTCTTGTACCCGGTCTCGTCTCGGGCAAGGAGCACCACCCGTCCGTTACGAGAGGCGCCGTCGAGGCCGGTTTTTCGGTGTCTTGATTCGGGAGCTACGAAGAAGTCGCAGCCAATAATCGGCTTGATGTCCCGTTTGCGGCACTCCATGTAGAAATTGAGCGCTCCGAAGAGATTGCCATCGTCGGTGAGCGCCACCGCCGGCATCTCCAGCTGCACTGCGCGATCAACGAGACGTTTTACCGTGGAGGCGCCTTTGAGGAGGGAGAAGTCCGAATGATTATGGAGATGGATGAAGCCTGACACGTCTGCATAGTAGCGCCGCTTCCGGAGCTCCTGCAACGGTCTGTGCAGTGATATCGTCTATCCTTTACTGCAGTTTTTGCAGAAAGCTCCGCAGACCGTTGGAAGCGCGCCATCGGCCGAGGTCGTCCAGTTCACTCCCGAAGAGCAGATTATCTTCCAGAGAACCGAGGATCGCCCGACGGTCTCGCTCGGTAAGGGGCACCGCCTTTCCGACAAGATCGGTTTCCGCAGCCCGAAGGCGAATTTGTCGTTCACCGTTTATGAGGAGGGCGAACCGAAACTCGTCGATCCCGGTTTTGTCCATTGACGCCGCTCCGAGGAGTGTCAGCGACGGACCGCCTCCGGGGAACGGCCGGCCGTAGGTATGCATCATCCAGTGGGTCCACGTCCGCAGCGGTATGCGCAACCGAGTGATAATCTCGCCTTCATCGATGCGCAGGACCCCGGTAGGATCCCGAAAATGCCCCAGAGACATCCAGCGGGAATTGCCCTGGCGACGAAGCTCGATGGCGGTGTCGATCAGCTGGAGAACCGCGGTAACCGGTAGTGTCGTTCCGGGAATTGCCAGGGCGCCGCCCAAGGTGGCCACATTGCGAATCGGTGGCGGTCCCACGCGGTGAATCGCCTCCACCGCTACAGCCGGCAGAAAGCGGCGCCCCGCGCCCAGGAGGCGACCGGCGGGTACGGTGGCACCGATCTCCACATGGTGGCCGGTACGCACCACCCGTCGCAGTTCTCGGACGCTGTGAATCGCCAGAATCTGGCGATCCCGACGGGTTGCCTCCGGTTGCTGTAACCACCACGTCCCCCCCGCCCAAACTGCGCGGTCCGTGGAGTGGCGCAGCAGCTGCAGCGCTTCCCCCAGCGATTGCGGCACAACCACCTCCGGCGTTCGTTGCGAATCAACCGGGCCGCGTGCCGCCTTACCGCGGGAGCTCACGGTGTTTCCTCGTGTGTACGCGCCCGGCGAGGCGAACGGCGCGTTCAAACTCATCACGGCTCACGCACCGCGTGGTCATGTGACGACTGTACTCCCGAAGTTCTTCGTCGCCGGGGAGGGGATTCTCCCCCAGCAACTGATACGCGAGAAATACCAACCCTTGAAGCGCTTCTCCGCACCGGGTAATGCCGATCTTCTCGAAGGCGCGGTGGATATCGTAATACAGAGCATCATCCTTCAACCCATCGGTGTCCACCACTTCGGCTTCCTGCAGACGATACGCCGGCAGCGTACACGTCGCGGTGACGCGATTTCCCATGAGGACGGTGCATTGGAGACAGCTGCCATCGCCACACGTTCCCCGCCGCCCATGTACCTCGCTGAGATATTGGTGAGCGGGGGTGTCCGGAACCACGGAAACTGTCTTTCTGGTGCCGTTATAGGTAAAGGTTACCTCCATGGGCTCACTCCTCCTGTAGCATCTGCAAAAGCGTTGCCGGTTTGACCGGCAGGGTGTCCAGGTACAAGCCGCTGGCTTGAGAAATGGCACTGGTGAGTGCCGCCGGGACCGTTAGAAATGGAAGTTCTCCGATACCCGTCGGCCCATCCCGGCGCTCGGCCGCGCCAAAAACGATCCGAATGCGGGGAGGTCTCCCGCGAAATGTGGTGCGATAGTGCTGAATATTCGATGGATCCGGTACTGCCTCGTGGAGCGTCCAGTTCAGAGCGTG
>CAZNRF010000052.1:0-13831 GCA_964575075.1 uncultured Spirochaeta sp.
ATTGGAGCTAACATGGATCAACGGGAACGAGTGTATGTAGGAACGATGACGGCTGAAGCACTCGGCGTGCGCGCCGAGCAGGATATTCTCTCCATATCGACTCCGGATTCGGCGAACTCGTCGATCGGAGTAATCGACAGTGCGCTGCGAAACATCAACAAGCAGCGGGCGGATCTCGGTGCATACCAGAACCGTCTGGAGATGGCTCGGCAGGGTATCGATATCGCCGCCGAAAACATGCAGGCTGCGGAATCCCGGATTCGCGACGTGGACATGGCGGAAGAGATCGTCGATTACACTCGCAACCAGATTCTGGTGCAGTCCAGTAACGCGATGCTGGCCCAGGCTAACACCACTACCCAGTCCGTGTTGCAATTGTTGGGGTAGCGTAGTACCCTTACGGTAACCGATATTAGGTCTTTGACAACGTGATCCTGTTTGATCAGTGAGCAGGAAGAATCGGCACGGCTCAAGGATGAGTCGTGCCGGCTCTTCGATGTGCGGGGAGAACGGTTCGAGGGAAGCGCGCAGGTCTCTCTCGACCCCCCTCGCTGAGGAGATAGCAGCAAAGAGTGCTGCTAATACCGTATCAAGGAGGATCACATGATCATTAATCACAACGCGAGCGCAGCGTTTGCCTCACGGACTTTGTCCGACAGGACATCTCAAGTTCAAGGCAACGTAGAGGCTCTGAGTTCCGGTCAGCGCATTAACAAAGCTGGTGATGACGCAAGCGGACTGGCGGTGAGCGAAAAGCTCCGCAGTCAGATTCGTGGGCTGAACCAAGCCGAACGGAACATTCAGAACGCGGTTTCGTTTATTCAAACGTCCGAAGGCTACCTTCAGAGTTCGCAGGACATCCTGCAACGGCTTCGGGAGCTTTCGGTACAGTCGGCTAACGGTATCTATACCGCCGAGGATCGAATGCAGATCCAGGTTGAGGTATCGCAGCTGGTAGACGAGAGTAACCGCATCGCTTCGCACGCGCAGTTTAACGGGATGAACATTCTGACCGGGTCCTTCGCTGAGGATAGCGAAACTGGTATGAACATGCAGTTCCAGGTTGGAGCTAACATGGACCAGAATGAATCCGTGTACATCGGAACGATGACTGCTGAAGCGTTGGGTTTGCAAAATGCGCAGGGTGAAGACGGGATGATCAGCATCTCCACACCGGATGCGGCAAACTCAGCAATCGGCATGATCGATTCCGCACTGCGCCGCGTATCGCAGCAGCGAGCAGACTTGGGAGCGTACCAGAATCGCTTCGAAATGGCTCAACAGGGCGTAGCGATCGCCTCCGAAAACCTAGCGGCTTCGGAATCGCAGATTCGAGACGTCAATATGGCCAGCGAGATTGTGGAATATACCCGCAATCAGATTCTGACGCAGTCCAACAATGCGATGCTGGCACAAGCCAACACGCAGTCCCAGTCTGTACTTCAGTTGCTCGGGTAAATCCGTTCTTTTGTGGTGGAAGGTTTCTGGACGTCATCTTTCACCCAGCCACAGGGGGGGGCCGCGCGCTCTCCCCTCCTGATTGGCTGTAGTACATGGAGGTACTGATATGGCAATGGAAATTACCCAGATCCTCACCGGATCATCGTACTCGAATCGCTCGGAAAACCCGGCATTGCATAGTGCAACAACTCGAAAGCGTTTGATACAGGAACAACAAGCTGATCAGCAACAACGCAGTCAGCTCACACGAGAAGAGATCCAGCGATACACCACCGAATTACAGCAAATATCACAAGCGATGAATAAGCAACTCAGCTTCAGTTATAATGAGGAGCTACAACTCATGGTGGTTAAAGTGATCGACCGCAATACCGATAAAGTGATCAAGGAACTACCGCCTACTGAGCTGCAGCGAGTGCATATGCGCATCCGTGAGGCGATCGGCTTACTCCTTGACGAGTCAGCTTAGATCCGCGTAGCAGCTCACGGCGGGCACGGGAGGGGACGTGTCTGATATTTCAATTCCGGGCATCTCCAATAGTCGCGGGATGGACACCTCACAGATGGTGGAAGATCTCATGGAGGTCGAGCGACGGCCCGTACGTCGTCTCGAAAACCGGGTAGAGACATACGAGACTCAGCAAGAAGTTTGGCGGTCCATTGGTCGTGGTCTCGGCTCCCTTCGGGATGCGGCACGTTCCATGTACGGTTTTGAAAACCCCTTTCGTGAACGCCTTGCTGAAACCAGTGATCCCAGCGTCATGACCGCATCCGCCTCACGCCAGGCCGAAGAAGGCATCGAGGAGTTCACCGTCCTTGAGACGGCGGGCAGAGATCGGTTCGCATCCCGGGCGTTACCCCGGGACTATCGCATCCCCGCGGGTCGGTACGAGTTTACGGTTGGGGAGGATTCGCGAAGCATTCGCTTTGGCGGCGGCTCCCTTGAAGAGTTTTCTGACGAAGTAAACCGAAGACTGCAAAACACGGTCCGGACCTCAATCATTCCCGATACGCGATCCACCCATGTGCTGGTTGTAGAAAGCCTCCAGGAAGGGCAGGAGGCGAAGCTCTCATTCGGTGAGGACGCCGAGGCACTCATGGAGGAGATCGGCGTCATGGAGCCGGCCCGTCCTGATCAACGGATTTCCCTGTTCGAGGACGAGACGCTTCGGCTGGAGCCGGGTCAAGAGGACACTCGCCGCCTGGATGAGCAATTCTCCATTGAACCTGGTATGGTTCTGAGATTTGAAGCCCGAACCGAAGAAATTCCTCAAGAAGAAAGCACTCCCCCACCCATACCCCCGGGCCCGGATCTGCCGGAGGCGGGGGCGGTAACGCTTGAAGGGATCACCATACAGAATGAAGCCTTAGAATTGGACCTTCCCCAGCCGGAAGAACCGGAAGAACCGGAGGTAGTGGAAGATAACCGGGCGATGACAATGATCGGTCCTGGCGATCGGGCGGTCAACCTCCCGGAGCTACCAGAGAACGAATCGTTCCAGATGGTTGAGCTTCCCGTGGCGGATCTCGTATCCCAAACAACAGGATTCGAGTTTCAGAATCGCAACACCAACCGAGCCCTGGAAATACGCAACATCCAAATCTTCGATCCCTCACAGCGGGAAGGGAGTACTCCGCGAAACGTCCTGGATTCCGCTAGGGACGCCCGGATCCGTTTTAACGGTATAGAGATCACCCGGGACTCCAACGAGATCGATGACCTCATACCGGGGGTTACCTTGAACCTTCGCCGTCCGTCAACGGAACCGGTGGAAGTGGAAGTTCAGCCGGATCGAGAGAGCGCGAAGGATGCAATCATTCAGATGGTAGGCCGCTACAACCAGATGATTCGCGATATCAACATCTACACCCGAAACGAGCAAAGCCTGATTGATCAGATCGAGTATTTTGATGAAGGGGAACGGGAAACGATGCGCGATCGGTTAGGGATTTTTCAGGGCGACAGCAGTCTTAATCAGTTGCGACAGCGAATGCAGACGATCATGATGGATGCCTATGACACTGGGCCTGAAAGCAGCTATGACCTCTTAGCGCAGATTGGAATCTCGACCAACGCCTCAGGAGCCGCGGGCAATGTGGACACTTCCCGCCTCCGGGGATATCTGGAAATAAACGAAGCACAGCTGGACGAAGCGCTATCTCGTGACTTCGACGGTGTGGGCCGACTGTTCGGCTCCGATTCCGATGGAGATATGGTGGTTGACCGGGGTGCAGCGGTTGCCTTACAAGAGTTTGTGAGCCCCTACGTGCAAACCGGTGGTATTGTGGCGGGCCGTGAATCGAGCCTGGACACCCAGATCAGCCAGACCGAGGATCGAATCGGCCGTTACAATAATCGCCTGGACGACCGGGAACAGCAGCTCCGTAATGAGTTCGGAAGAATGGAGGGAATGATGGATCAGCTCGAAGAGAGCTCGGAAGCGCTGGACCGATTACCCTCGGCCTCGCAGAACAATTGATGATGGAGCCCCCGCGGAGCGAATGAAAGGTCAAAAAAGTGGAAATACTGATTAACGACGTGCCCATATCGTTTGAGTTGGAACAAGAAGTGACCGCCGGAGAGGTGATGGACAGCTTGTCCCGGTGGCTCACGTCCAACGGCCACACGGTAAACGGGATAATCCTCAACGGGACCCCAGTGAACGACCTTCCCCAGTGGAAAATTCAAGATATCACGTCGGTAGAACGACTCGAGATTCAGGCGGCAAGCCTCCACCAATCGGAGATCGACCAGCTCGAAACGATCATAAACTACACCGACCTCCTACGCCGGGTAGCTCAGGAAGGCACGTTGGAGCAAGTCTCCGCGGTGCTCGATGAGTTGCCGCACATATCCCAAGCGATCCACCGGTTGGTTCCCGATTTGTCCGGGTTCCTGGCGCAGTCCGCCACGGCAGCTGCGGAGGCCGCGTTTACCGATGAGTCGCGCGGAAAGCTCTCTGACCGCGCCGCGGAAGTGACGAAAATCCTCCAACAACGCCAACGAGAGCTTCTGGAGCCGGAACACGAACTTCGCGGCACGGTTACCGCATTGCAACAGATATTGCCCTCATTCGAAGAGATTCCGACGCAACTGCAGAGTGGCCATGAACGAGAGGCGCTTGAGTCGGTAGCGCGCTTTGCAGAGCTCACACGGCGACTACTGCGAATCCTTCCCGTGGCCTCGGCGGCGAGACCGGAGTTAAGCACCATTGAAGTGGAGGGCCGACCGTTCTCAGAAGACGTGACCGAACTCAATCAGCTCTTTCTGGAGCTGGAAGAGGCGTTCGAAAATAGTGACATGATACTCATCGGAGACGTGATGGAGTACGAGCTACTCCCCCGGCTCACAGCCCTCACCACGGCGATCGAGGGCACACTGGATACCCCGGCATGACCGTGGCGGAGATCTCCAATCTGGAACGCATCCCCATGGCGATCGACTATCGCCGAACGTACCGTGGCACCACGATTATCGCTGTGGGAGACCGGCGACTTCCTGGATGTCGGATAGAATTCACGCTGGAGATGTCCCCCTGGGGTACCCATGAGGTGAACGTGCGGTTTATTGATCCCGCGGAGTACCCGATCGTGCCGGCCATAAAGATCCTCAAGGAACACATCGCTACCATGGATCGTAATGGTGAGCTTCCCTGACCGTACCCGCACAATGAGGCTCTGCGGCGTCGAGGAGACCGAAGAACTGGGGAGATCGTTGGCACCCCATATGACCCCCGGAACCGTGGTGTGTCTCCACGGTGAGTTGGGAACCGGCAAGAGTGTCCTTGCCCGTGCAATTGCGCGGGCATTGGGTGTCACAGAGCGTATGCCCAGCCCTACCTATACCCTCGTGGAAGAGTACCAGGGCCGCCTGCCGGTCCTGCACATCGACTTGTACCGTATGAGCGAAGAAGAGGAGTTTGAGATGCTTGGAATCGGTGAGGAGATGGATCGCTCCGTCTCTCTCGTGGAGTGGGCCGATCGCGCCCCTACCCTGGCGGCAGCGGCGGATATCTCCATCCACCTGCAGATCGATCCCACCGACACGGATTGCCGCACCTGCATCGTGGAGCGTTCGCTCTCGTGAAGCGGCTGCTGGCGATCGACACAGCGGGGCCGGTGCTTGGGCTGGCCGTGCTGGATCAGGGGCGCATACAGCATGCGGTAGATCGGAGCGGTCCCCTGCAACATGTAGAGCACATCGTCCCACAGATTGCAGCCCTCCTCGAGGAGGTCGGGTGGCCAATTGCTACGCTTGATGCGGTGGCGGTTTCCGCGGGACCCGGAAGTTTCACGGGGCTCCGGGTTGGAATGGCCGCCGCAAAAGCGGTGGCTCTGGCCGGGGGAATCCCCGTGGTATCCATAGACACCCTTATGGCCCTGGCGGCCACCGAACAGTATCATCAGGAAATAACCGCGCCCCCGTCGGCGGCTGACAGACCGTCCACGATCGTGCCGGTCCTTGATGCGCGGAAACGGCAGTTCTACGCCGCAGCGTTTCGCAACAACAACACCCTTGATCGGCTTTCCGAGGATAGGGACCTGCCACTCGAAGAGGTCCGCCGGATGGTGCGCGGGCTTCTCTCCTCGGAGCATCCGTCGTGGTGCGTGCCGGGCGCTATGGGCTCGTGGTTTGAGGCGGACCCGGGCTACGTGCCCGCGGTGGTGCAGACCGCCTCAGCAGCGGTAGGCACCGCCCGTCTGGGTTATCGCCTGACGCACAGGGGGACCATCGCGGAGGGCAACTATGCCCATGACAGCTATGCCGATGACAGCTATCAGGGCCCCTTTTACCTCAGAAGCGGTGATATCGGCGTTCGCAGCTCGGTTCCCCGGTTCGCGTCCCGGGAGGATGCGAACTAGTCTGATTTCTCGGAAGAATCCGTTTTCTCGGAAGACTCCGATTCCGGGGACGCCTTCGACGGAAACAGCCCGGAGAGCTCCGCCAAATCGGTGGCGGCCCCGAGAGCCGCTTCCCGGTTCTCCTCCTGGATCTGATCGAAGACCTCCCGACGGTGGACGGTCACGTTCTGAGGAGCGACGATCCCAAGCTTGACTTGATCTCCTCGAATCTCCACCACCGCCACTTCGATATCCTCGCCGATCATGATCCGTTCGTTTACCTTGCGAGAAAGAATCAACACGACGCTACGCCCCCGCTCCGGCGGTGAGGTAGTGTTTAATCTCCCAACGCTGATCAAGAGAGATCGCCTGCCGCGCCAAGCGCGCCCGTCGATTGATAAGCACCGGCCCCTGGAGGTTGCAACTGATCTGTGTCCGGTCTGCTGGTATCGTTACAATTGAAAATACCAGCAGCTCCGAACCGTCGTCAGACTCCACAGCCCGCAGTTCATCCTCGGAGACATCCAACACGTACTCCGGTACGACGATGTAGGGGTTGATCAGGATGAAGGCAAGGCTCGGGTCTTCGAGATTTTGCAGCCAGTAGAACGGGGGGGTGGTAGAATCGAGGAGCGCATAGTCGTGGCGGTCCTCAAAGCCGAAGAGACCCCGGGGAAAGTGCACAATCTGCTGTTCCTGAATCGATATCCGTCCGTAGGGTTTGCTTTCAATTTCGCGGGTAGCCATCGTCATTCGTTCGTTGTCCTCGCCTGTCTGATACATCTATCTGAGAAAATCCAGGAGTGTCGGTTGCATGATGCGGGCCGAAGCCCCTAAGGCCGCCCGGTGTGTACTCTCAAGCTGCCGGAGTTCCATGACCGCTTCCGCCAAATCGACGTCGGTGTTCCGGGAGTCCTGGGCGATCACTTCTGGAATTTCCATTTCAGTACGCTCGTAGGCGCCCTCCAACCGGGAGTTCACCGCCCCGATCCGGCCCAGGGTGGTCAGCATATTGTCCAGAGATTGATCCATCCCCTGAATACCACGACTCCCGATCGCCTCCTGATCGCCGGCGGCGAGCTGGTCCCGGAGATTGATCAACGCATCAAAGACCGACCCGCCACTGCGTCGAGCGGAGGGAGCAATGTTCTCCGGAGCGCGGCCATCGCCACCGCCGATGAGACCTAAGTCCTGGAGTACCGTAGACCCGGGCTGATCCTGCATCCACACCTGGTGGGGCGTGGTGCTCTCCACAACCATACTGTTATGCACCGGGTCCAACCGCGCCCGCACCGGAGCTCCGGACTCGTTGATCTTCTGGATAATGGAAAACGCGTTATCTCCCTCTCTGACCTCAATATCAACGCCGTCGATTGAAAATGATCCGTTCTGATCGACCTGGTAGTCTCCGGCGTCCGTCCGCGACTGGATGCGCTGATTCTCGGCCCAAAAGACCTGATTGCCGATGAAGTTCGTTTGAATGTAGGAGTTTTCTCCCACCTCTGCAGCTTGCGGGTTTATCGTACCGCGGTACTGAACCTCCGTCACCATCTCCCGTTCGCCACCGGCGCGCATGCCCCGAAGCGCCCGAAAGGGTAATTGCTGGCTCCGATCGCCGGCGAAGATTGTGGTGCCGTCGCTGCCGCGGGAGTTGGCGATCTCTACCATCTGCTCGATAATCTGCTCCACCTCCCCGGCCATATGCTCGAGGTCTTCCGGTGCGTACGTGCCGTGCGCTCCCTGCACCGCCAGCTCCCGCGCTCTTTGGAGGAGGTCTGTTGCTTCCTGAACGCGCCCCTCGGCGATTCGATTCCGCTCCTGTACGGTTTGAATATTGTCACCGTACCGTTCCAGGCGAGCAGTGTAGGACCGGTATCGGGTGGCGTGAGACGCCGCTAACGGATCATCCCGAAGGTTCTGAATTCGCGATTGCGAGGCGATCTCGTTCTGCCTCTGCTCCATAAGCTTCTGGCGCTCCCGGAGAAAGAACTGCATATTGTCATTCGGCAGATTCGTACTTATGCGATCCATCGCTTACCTCACACTCCCATTCGGTTGATTATCGTATCGAGCATCTGATCAATATTGGAAATGAACCGCGCCGCCGCCTGATATCCGTGCTGAAATTTGATCATTTCGGCCAGTTCTTCGTCGATGTTCACGCCGCTGATCGACTGCCGCAAGTCGGTCAGATCTTTCAGAATCCGCTCCGAGGTGCTCAGCGCTTGATCCGACTCTTCACCCTTGAGACCGATTCGGGCGACGGTATCGGCGAAGTAGTCATCCAGGGTATCCGCCCGGCCGATACCTACCGCGGAGTTGCGAATCGAGGCGATCTCCAGTGCAGCTCGCCCATCTCCCGTCTCCCCTGGTTCGCCGGCCACGGAAAATGAACTGGCGATCGAGGCCGGTTCACGCACCACGGCGGGATTCACTTCCATCCACCCCGAAGGGTGCATCAGCGGAGCAACCGCAAAGTCCGCGCCCGGGCGGGTGGCCGTCTCCCCACGTAACGCCAACACCGCATCCGGCTGATCCCAGCGCAGGGCACCCTCGTCACCACTTTCGGCGAGTATTCCGGCGTAGCCGGTGAGAAACTGGCCGCTGTCCTCGAGGTGGCGCAACACAAAATCCGGCTGCGAGCGATCCCGGGCGGTGGTCGCCTTTATCTCGAGGCGACCCTCGCGGTTGAGACGGGCGGTCACGTCGGCGCCGGAGTTGTTGATGCGGGCGATCACGTCTTCCACGGTGTCCGCGGATCGGTAGGGGACGTCGAGGATACCACCATCGGCTATGTCGCTGCCGGCGGGAAGGCTCATCGTGCCGGACAACCCGATCTGTGCCTGCAAATCGAGACGGTTTGTACCGTTCACGCGGAAGAGGTAGCTGGAGTCAAACTGCCCATCTTCATCTCGGTCGTAGTTCCCTTGAGCATTGAGAATCGCCGGGTACTCGGTGAAGAAATCTTCGCCGGTACGACCGTTGATTCCGTAGCCATCGCGGTGCACTTCATTCACCAGATCCATGACGTTGACCGCCATCGTATCCAGCTCCTGGATTTCGGTACGGAGATCCTGGTCACGCAGTTCCAAGAGCGCCCCCAGGTTGCCCCCACGGAACTGCACCCGCTCGCCGCTATGGCTCCAGGTAACGTCACTGAATCCTTCGTTCTGTTGGTTTGCTTCAACGTCGAAGGGCCGCGCGATCCGCCCCTGCACGATGTGATATCCCGCGGTGTAGACGCTGAACTCATCAGGATCACGGTCATCCACGGAAATATCCATGTGCTGTGACAGCCGGTCTACGAGGAGATCACGCCGGTCGAGGAGATCGTTCGGTTCATCCCCGGCGGCTTTTACGTTGGTGATCTCGCGGTTGAGATCGGCAATATCCCGGATCAGCGAATTGGCCTGATCCACGTTACCCCGGATCTCCTGCTCCACCATATCCCGAATACGATCCAGGTTTTGGAATCTCAGCTGAATCCCTTCCACCAGCGCCTGGCCCCGCTGTAGTACCGCCTCCCGGGAGGCACGCTGCTCCGGATGCATCGAGAGTTCCTGCCACCCGTCCCAGAATCGATCCATGAGATTCCGCACCGAGGAGTCACCAACCTCGTTGTAGACTTGCTCCATCTGCATGATGTAGCGGTCGCGGGTCTCCCAGTAACTTTGATCTCCCGAGGCGGTGATAATCCGGCCATCAAGCAACTCGTCCCGAACGCGCTCGATTCGGGCCACTTCCACACCCTGCCCCACCTGCCCGGCCCGCTCCGGCCGATTCAGTTGCGGACGATACAGCGGCAACGTTGCCTGCAGCTGCACCCGCTGACGGCTATACCCCTCGGAGGAGGCGTTGGTGAGGTTATGACCAGTCGTCTGTAACGCCTGCTGGTGGGCCAGGATGCCCCGCTTACCGAGTTCGATTCCTGAAAAGGTTGACTGCATAAACGCCTCGCTCCGCCCGGTGACTACTGGGCGTGATCAAACATTGCGGCGGGAGGCGTGCCAAACCGCCCTTGCCCGTCGCGGGAGTATCCACGAGACATATGCTCCGGATACAGCTCCTGTAACACTCCCCGCGTCGTGGAAATTGTGGCGCGGATGTAGGCATCCATTCCGGCGGTTCTGCTCTGCAGTGCCAGAACCGCCACCTTTAGCGATCGGTAGGCTGTAGTGAGCTCCCCCCGGAGGTCCGCGGGAAGATGGGAGAGTACCCGGGCAAAAGACTCCTCGCCTCCCACTGAAGCCGATATTTCCGCAAATTGCTCGTTTCGCTGCTCCTCGATATCGTTTATCGCCTCACTGACCTGCGTCATAAGCGGCAGCATCCGCTCCAGCTCCGCCCAGTCCCGTTGCGCCACGATCTCCTGCAACGTTCCCTCGTATGAGGCAAGCTGACCGATCAGTTCCGCCTGCCGATTGAGCAACTCGATAAATCCATGTATGGCGTGCCTATATTCCACAACGTACCTCCGTTGAATGTATCGGCGCGCAACGGGGCGATGTTAAGAGAAGCCGCTCCCCAGTTGACACAACATAATTATTTTTATATATAGCATATAAAAGGAAGATAGCTATGAGAGAGTACGACGTTGTCATCATCGGTGCCGGGGCAGCCGGTCTCAGCGCAGCCCAGTATGCCGCCCGGGCCAATCTGAAAACCCTCGTGGTGGACCGAGACGGTCCCGGCGGGCAGTGTAATCTGATCAGCGAGCTTGAAAACTATCCGGGATTTCCCCAAACCCTTACCGGGGAAGAGTTCACCGAGCGATTCGAATCTCAGGCGCGGGCCTTTGGAGCGGAGTTTGCGGTAGAAGAGGTAGCGGAGATCGTGCCGACCGGTGATCGGTACCGGGTGATTACCGAGGACGGTGACATTGATGCGGCCACGGTGATTCTTTCCACTGGAGCGTCCCACCGTCACCTGGGAGTCCCCGGGGAGGAAGAACTCTCCGGTCGGGGGGTGAGTTACTGCGCCACCTGCGACGGGCCGATGTTCGAGGGCAAGCCGATGCTGGTCGTTGGCGGCGGCGACGCCGCCTGTGACGAGGCGTCGTTCCTCAGCAAACTCACCAACCGGGTGATAATGATTCATCGCCGCGATCGTTTTCGGGCGCAGGCGTCTCTGGCGGAGCGGGTACTCCACAATCCGAACATCGAGGTTCATTTCAATACAGAGCTCCAGGAGATCCTCAGCGCTCCCAATGACTTTGGCATCGATGCCGTCTCCGCTGTGAGACTCATCGATACGGTTACCGGCCAGGTCTCCACCGAAGAGGTGGCGGCGGTGTTTGTCTTCATCGGCTCGGACCCGCAAACGGAGTTGGTCCCGTTTGTGGAGCGAGACGAAACGGGGTACGTGGTTACCAATGAAGAGATGGAATCCAGTAGCCCCGGACTCTATGCCGTGGGAGACGTGCGGGTCACCCCGTTTCGGCAGTTGGTTGTGGCCGCCGCCGACGGCGCGATTGCCGCCCATGCCGCAACCCACCGGATCGATGCGCTCCGGGAACAATCGACGGCGGTGGCCGGATAATACGGGAACGGCGCATGCCGACATTGAGCACACCGATTACCTTGTGCTATCGTTACCGATTATGGTAACGGCGCAGCACAGATCGGCGGCCTCGCGTACGCATCTGGCGATCATTGTCGCGATTCTGTCGATATGCAGTGTTCAACTCCTCGGCGCGCAGAGCAGCATGGTGGAGAATCGCAGTGCATCTGCGGTGGAGCCCTCGTCGGCGCTGTTCTGGGACATAGACAGCGACGCGGTGGGCACCTTTCAAGACGACGTCTCCCCGGAACTCACCGCCCACATCGAAGAGATTATGGCCGAAATGAGCGACGAGGAGCGCGTAGCTCAGCTCCTCATGGTGAGTTGGGCTGCCGAGGAGCCCACGCCGGAGGTGATGCGTTGGATCCGGGAGCGGAACATCGGCGGTGTCAAGGTATTCGGTTGGAATGGAGAAAACCGCACAACCCGGGCAGAAGCGATCCACGAAATGCAGGAGGCCAGCCTCGCCACCGAAAACGGAATTCCGCTGTTTACCGCCACTGACCAAGAGGGCGGGTGGGTTCGCCATGTGAAAGATGGAACCTCGGTCACCCCGGGGAACATGGCGATCGGCGCGGGGGGACTTCCCTACGACGCGCTGATGACGGGCCGCTATATCGGACTGGAGCTCCGCGCGCTGGGAATCAACATGAACTTCGCCCCCACGGTGGACGTGTACCGCAATCCCGATGCACACGTAATCGGACCACGGGCGTTCTCGTCGGATGCCCGCCAATCGGGAATCCTGGGAATCGCGTACTACCGAGGACTCGATGAAGCCGGGGTGATCGCTACGGCCAAGCATTTTCCCGGTCACGGCAACGCCGGTGGCGACAGTCACGGCATGCTGCCGGTGATAACCGATGATTACGAAACCCTCTGGGACGTGGATATGCTCCCCTTTCGGATGCTCATCCGAGACGGCGTGCCGGCGGTACTGAGCGGCCATCTGAGCTTTCCCGAGATCACCGGGGATTATGCGCCGGCCAGTATCTCCGCGTACTTCAAGCAGAATGTCCTCCGGGATGAGTTGTCCTTCGAAGGCATCGTCATTACCGACGATCTCCACATGGGGGGCGCGTTGGAGTACGGTGCTGCCCAAGGGTGGAGCTTTGACGAGGTGGTGCTACGGGCGGTGGAGGCCGGCAACGATATCGTTATGTTCTCCCAGACGCCCGCATTCGACGGTCCCATCTGGAATACGCTCATCGATGCGTATCGCTCCGATCCAGAAATTCGTCAACAGGTAGACGAATCGGTACGGCGGCTTCTCCGACTGAAGCTCACCTACCTCAGACCGGAATGGCGCGTTCCGTTGCAACCGGACGTAACGGCGATTCGTTCCCTGATGCGTACCGACGAGGCCCAGAGCTTCTTCCTGGATCAAGCCGGCCGAAGCGTGACGGTCGTCGCGGACGAAGGGCTTCCGCTCAATCCCACCACTGCTGGGCGCGTTCTCCTGGTGGGGAACGATCCGGAGTTTATTCGCAGCGGACGCCGGGCGTTTCCCGGGGCTGATACATTGCGGTTCGAGAATCGCGCCTTCTACTCATCAAGCCGGAGCGATCGACAGCGCTTTGCCGCAGCGGCGCGGCGATACGATACCGTGGTCTTTTTGCTCAGTGATCCCGGCAGTCTGCAGATCCTGCAAGCCGGGTCAGACAGTGCCGAGGCGATTACGGTCTATAGTGTCCTTACTCCGATCTACTTCTCGGAACTCCCGTGGGTTCGCAGGGGGATCGCCGCCTATGGCTGGGGCCGGGAAAGCTATGAGAGCGGATTCTCCGCATTGCTTGGGCAGATTCCCGCCCCTGGCAGGCTTCCCATCTCCGAACCGAGAACACCGTAATAGACGCCATGGAGTGGAAGCTGGTAGCCCGTGCCGGCGCGGCAGCCCTGGAACGATTCCTGAGCGAGCATGAGCCGCAGGGGGGGGTGGTACGCGACAAAGTCAGACGGGCATATCTGG
>CAZNRF010000053.1:0-13763 GCA_964575075.1 uncultured Spirochaeta sp.
ATCGGAAGGGTCGAGAATCTGGCTGATCTCGAAGAGAAGCGAGAGCTCCTCAAGTTTTCCGCGGTATTCGCCATTTTGATAGGTAGAACTCATCGATATCTCCGAGCAAAAACTACATCATCGTATGAAAACACACAAGAGACGGATGTGAATTCGATTCATACAATTATGTAATACTCGTTCTCAGGTATCGAGGTAGCCTTCGTATATGATCTTCTCCTCACCATCGAGGCTGATACTCTGGTTGTGCTCAAACTGACGATACGCGTCTCGCACATCGGATACGAGTACCAGATTCGGATTTACCGCCTGGATCTCTTCGATGCTCATCTCCGGTTTGTTCTGGACGATGAGACCACGAATATGCCGCAGCAGCGGCTCGTAGTCGGAGTCCAGCGATGGAACGAGGAGAATCTCCTGACCGTTGAGCCGCAACCGCTGCTTGGCCTGTTCGTAATTCTTTGCCTTGACGATGTTGCCGCTGCAGATCTCGCCGAACCCTCGCTGCCCGCGGTTGAGAATGTTCCCCATGAAATGCACCTTAATCGTGTTCATCATGATCGGGCTATTGAGGGGGATTCCGGCGGCAGTCACTACTTTCTCGTTCCGGTGCACGTATCCCTTCTGGAGAGCAAGGCGGAGCGCGTTCTGGATCATGAGGTCCGAGTCGTTTACGTGGTCCGTGAGAAGCGGGTAGATGCCCCAATGCAACAGGAGCTGGCGATATACGACGTCCGAGGTTGTAACGGCGATCACCGGTTGGGTGGGGCGGTATTTTGACAGAAGACGCGGACTATTTCCGCGAAGTGAGGGTGCCACGATTGCTGCGGCTTCCACATCCGTGGCTACCACGTATGCGGCCTTTGTAATTGCATCGGCGATATCATTGCTGGATTTATGAAAGTAGAAGTACTCTTTGCTACGCTGAATGTACTCTTCAGAGCGCTCTACTTCCATGGCGATGTTATGAAGCGTCCGCACCGACTCAACGGGAAACTTTCCGCCGGCGGTCTCACCTGAAAGCATGACCGCGTCGGTGCCATCGAAAATCGCGTTGGCTACGTCGGTGAGTTCCGCCCGGGTTGGTTTGGGATTATTAATCATGGAATCGAGCATCTGCGTGGCGGTTATCACCGGTTTGTTTTGCAAGTTACACTGGCTGATGATGCGTTTTTGCGCCAGCGGTATCTGGGCTGTTTCCAGCTGCACTCCCAGATCACCGCGGGCCACCATCACTCCGGAGGACAGGCGTGCGATTTCATTGATGTTCTCCAAGCCTTCCTCATCCTCTATTTTGGAGATGATGCGAATCGGCGCCTTGGCGCGATCCACCAGCTGCTGAACGGTTTGAACATCTTTGGGTTTGCGTATAAATGACGCAGCGATGAAATCGATACCCATAGACACGCCAAACTCAATATCGGCGATGTCTTTCTCTGTCACGGCGGGTAGCTTTGTCTTTACACCGGGAACGTTTACATTCTTTCGTCCGCCGATAATACCACCGTTGCGAATGATACAGTGAATCTGCTCGCTCTCGACAGACTCTACTTCTAAATCCACCAGTCCGTCCGCGACGAAGATATGGCCCCCGGCATGCACTTCCTGTGGAAGGTTCTGGTAGGAGACACTGAGTAACTTTTCATCGCCTTCGCACTCTTCGGTAGTGAGCGTAATCCGGTTATCCCGAATCAGCGTGATCGTTCCACCATCTTTTACGGTGCCAGTTCTGATCTCGGGGCCTTTGGTATCCAGCATGAGCGCAACAGGTATGCCCGTCTCCGTGCTGGCCTGACGCAGCATCTCCATGCGCCCTTTCTGTTCCTCATGGCTGCCGTGGCTGAAGTTGAACCGGGCGATATTCATTCCCGCGCGTAACAGCTCTTTCATCAGTTCGAGATTGTCCACGGCGGGACCAAGGGTAGCGACGATTTTTGTTTTTCTCAGCATAGACCTGTGCAGGGTAGCCAAAAACGGGAAACGTTTCCAGTGTGCTTCTCAGGACAAGCGGGAGGGGCGCAGCGGCGCTATCCGTGCTCCGACGAAAACCGGGAGCCTGCGGGTTTCTCTACGGCTTCCTCGTCGTCTTCATCTTCCTCGTGCGAGGCAAGAAGAAAGCCGTACTCCTCGGAAGAGACGACTGCGGCGGTCTCTTCGTCGGAATCTTCCTGATCCAGAATGAGGTCTATTTCCCGTCGTACGTTCTGGTGAGAGTACGCCGCAGCTGTCAATCGATCGGCGTAGGCATCCGCCGCAGTCTGGAAACCCAAATCACCTCGCACGAATTGGCTGAGAAAATCAGAGAACGCAACGATCGTGCGCCGTAAGGATCTAAGGTACGTCATGCGACTGATAAGATGGGGGTTCTCCTTTAACGAGGAGAACAGGCGCATCAGGGTTGCGTCAATAAAAAAGATGTCCTCAAGAATTTTGTCGTGAAAGAACTCTTGATCTACATCCAGGCGCAATCCCGCCTCGACCGTACGGAGGACGGAATGCAAGAAGAAGAGGTCATCCTCGTAGTGCACTTTTGATGCCATAATCACTCCTCTCCTTATAATATTGACACGAATACACGGCCGTGGTACCTTCTCGCGACCTTCTTGCTACCACGATGGTATCAAATCGGTAGTCGCAAGTCCATAAGGAGGATTCGCAGTGAGAACGTACGAAGCGATGTGCGTGTTTCGTGCCGACCAGGAGACGTTTAATAGTGGCGTCGAGGCGGTGCGATCAGAATTAACAAAATTGGGTGCCACAATCGAAAAAGAAGAAGATATGGGCGTCCGAACATTAGCCTTTCCCATCAAGAAAGAGCTCCAGGCTCACTACTACTATTACGTCTGTCAGATGGAACCGGAGCAGGCCCACCAGACTGAAGCTCCCATGCGTCTCAAGAACCAACTGTTGCGTTTTCTGATGGTTCGTCAGGACGATTAGTCTCCAATAGGAGGAGGTTTCACATGGCCCAATCCGGAATCAATACAGTTGTTATCGCCGGCAATCTGGTTCGCGACGCTGAACTGAAATACACCAACAACGGACTTGCGATCTGCGAGTTTAGCGTAGCGGTAAACGATCAGAGGAAGCAGGGTGACACGTGGGTTGATGAGGCCTATTTCTTTGATGTGACCGTTTTTGGACGCCGGGGAGAAGCGATTCAGCGATATCTGACCAAAGGGAAGACCGTCGCTATTGAGGGAAAGCTCAAGCAAGACCGCTGGCAAAACCAGGAGGGTCAGAATCGGAGCAAAGTCGGCATCGTTGCGAACAATGTCATGCTCCTTGGGGGCCGAGACGGAGGATCCGGTGGATCTGATTCGTCCGGTGGTAATCGGAGTGGTGGTCCGCCTCCCGGCAACTCCGGCAATGGCGGTAGCAGCTCCGGCGGATTCGGCGGGGATGACTTTCCCGACGATATTCCGTTTTAGTAACGCATAACCAGTAATAGAACCGTATCCAGGAGGATAAAGGTGTCCGATGAGATGAGAGGTCGAAGCCAGGATGATGGTCGCGGACGCGACGATCGGGATGGTGGGCGAGGGGGATTTCGTCCCCGTGGCAGAAGTCACTTTCGTAAGAAAGTAGATAAGATCAAGGTGCATAACCTTGTGGTAGATTATAAGCGGCCCGATGTGTTGCGCCGTTTTCTGACGGAGAGTGGGAAGATTCTTCCCCGCCGCATTACGGGAACCTCCGCCAAGAACCAGCGCAAGTTGGTTCGTGAAATCAAGCGCGCCCGCTATCTGGGCATGCTTCCGATGGGTTGAGCCGGAACTTGATGAGGAATACCTCGTTGCCCGTGCAGGAAGCAGTACCACTGCTGCTTTCAGCGGCAGCGAGTGTGGTGCTCTTTTACTCCGGGCTCTTTGCGTTCCTGTTCGTTGTGCCGGTGCAGTACATATATACCCGGTATAGCCCGCAAAAGGGTTCCCTGGTCGCAGTAGCGACGGCCGTGGTAATTGTGGCCGTACACATGCTCCAGGTAACGCGACTGGATGATGTTCCCTCCGAGATGGTGAGGTTGCTGTTTTTCGACTCACTCATGCCGGCAGGTCTTCTGGCGGGAGTGGCGGTGATTAATCTCAACCATCGCCATCCCTGGTGGGGGCGGTTGCTGATTGGGGCAGCGGTTGCGGTGCTGGGCGCACTGCCGAGTCTGCGCATTTTGGCCCTTGCTGGTGACGGGTCGGGACCACTGAACGATCAGATCACCGCTATGGTGGAGATGCTTGGGGTTACCCAAGGAACGGATGAAATGATCCGGACCATACAGCAAGTGGCGATGAACACCGTCGGGATCGGGATGGTAGCAACCCTGGCCGCCAATTGGTGGCTCGGGAGAAGTATCGTTTTGCGACGCTATGGGCTGATGCAGAGTTTGAGACCGGCCCGGGTGATGAACGATCTCGTATGGGTCGTAATCGCGGGTTTGGCAGTGGTGGTAGCATCCGAGTTCCTCGAGACGGGATTCGTGCTGCCCCTTGGCTGGAACGCGCTCTTAGTGGGTTCGTTTCTGTTCGGCGTGCAGGGTGTGGGTCTGATCCAACATCTGCTGCGTCTGCGAGGCGGCACTGACCGCGGTGAACGGTGGGTGCCCACGATTGTCCTGATGTTGTTGTTTATACCGGGCATCAACCTGTTGGTAATGGTGGGCGTGCCGCTGCTGGGCATGAGTGAAGTATGGGTAGATTACAAAAGGGGAGATGAATATGAAGGTCATTCTGAACACTGATGTGGCCAACCTCGGCGAAGAAGGGGACGTATGTACGGTAGCACCGGGATACGCACGGAACTATCTCTTGCCGAAAGGGCTTGTCCTGGAAGATAACGCTCGGAATCGGGAGATGATTGAGGCGCGTCGTGCCGAGATCGAGGCCCGAAAGACTGAGAAGCGACGTCAGGCGGCGTCTATTAAGGATCAGATCGAGCAGGAGCCCCTGGTGGTTCGCATGACCGCCGGGACCAACGGGAAGCTGTTCGGCTCCGTCAGCGCGGCAACCATTGTGGAGCAACTGGCCGCCAGAGGCATTGAAGTTGAGCGCAAGAAGGTAGATGTTCCGGAGAATACGATTAAAACGACCGGAAACTTCAAAGTTCGTGTTCGGCTATACGGGGATGAAGAGGCGGTGCTGTCCGTCGCGGTTGAGGCGAGCAACGCCCGGGAGATCGAGGCGCAGAAAGCCAAAGAAGCTCCCGACGAGTCGGCAAGTGCTCCTGAGACTGATGAGACTGATGAGACTGCTGAGTCTGCTGAGGAGAGTGCGGCGGAGGTCCCATCGGGCGAATCGGACGATGCCGATATCGAGGATGAACCGAAGGATCCTGAAGTGATGGCGATGCAGGCCGCCGAAGAGGCAGACGAAGCCGAAAAAGACGAGGAGTAAGCCGCCCTCATGGAAGGGCGACTTCCCCCCCATAATATTGATGCCGAGGTTGCCTCCCTCGGTTCGATCTTGCTGGATGCGCCGGCGATTACGCGGGTGGTGGACTACGTCCGCCCTGATGATTTCTATCGTCAGGCGCATGGTAAGATCTTTGAGGCAATACTTCACCTCTGGGATCGGGGTGAGAGTATCGATCTTATTACCCTCACCGCAGAGCTGCAGGCCACCGGCCAGTTGGATAGAATCGGTGGCGCAGCCTATATCTCTTCTCTTACAACTGCGGTTCCTACCAGCGCCAACGTAGAGTATTACGCGCAGATCGTGCAGCAAACGAGTCTCCGTCGGCGGTTGATTACGCTTGCCGCGGAAGTTACTGAGAGTTGTTTTGACGATACGATTCCAACGCGACAGGTTATCGAGGATGCCGAGCGACGGATCTTCGAACTGGCTGAAACGAACCAGACCCAAGGGTTCCAGCCGGCGAAGGAAGTGGTGAAGCGCACGGTAGACGCTATTGAGAAGCTCTACCACAACCAGGATGATTACACCGGTGTTCCTACCGGCTTCCATGCGCTGGATAACATGACCAGTGGCTTTCAGAATAGCGAATTCATCGTCATCGGCGCTCGCCCTTCAGTCGGAAAGACGGCGTTCGCGTTGTCCATGGCCGCAAATATCGCGATCGGTCGAAAGATTCCGGTCGGGGTGTTTACGCTGGAAATGAGCGATATGGCGCTTATGCAGCGTCTTATCGCCAGCGAGGCTCGAATTCCCAGTCAGGTGATCAGAACGGGTATGCTTCGAACTGCCGATTTTGCCAATCTTACCAATGCAGCCAGTCGCATTTATGATGCTCCCCTGTGGATATCTGATACGCCGGGCATGCGGCTGTTAGATCTTCGGGCTCAAGCGCGGAGAATGGTGGGCCAGCATGGGGTTCGCATCATCATCGTTGATTACATTACCCTGATTACCAATGAGAATGCGGAGTTGGCGCGTCATGAACAGATTGCTGATATCTCGCGATCTCTCAAAGCGCTCGCTCGGGAACTTGAAATCCCGGTAGTTGCCCTGTCGCAAGTTTCCCGCGACACCGAAGGTAAGCGTCCGATGTTGTCCAGCATTCGAGAGTCCGGGAGCATTGAACAGGATGCGGACGTGGTGCTATTCCTGCACCGCGAGCGAAACCTGGACAAGGAATCAACGGAAACGCTCAACGTAGTGGAAACGGAGCTGATCGTTGCCAAACAGCGCAACGGTCCGGTGGGAACAATACAGATCGCGTTTATTCCGCGGTATACGAAGTTCGAGAATCTCGCCGATGATATGGAAGAGGGAGGCTAACCACGATGGATCTTACAACCGCGTATAGCTTTGACGACCTGACCAATGAGGCAGAGCGCCTGGTCATCGAAGAACTCGGGCGTCAATTGGAAGATGCAGGAGATGCGGCGTGTGCCGATGAAGATTGTATTCTCGACATTGCCGCCTACGCACTCAACCACGTCCGACCGATGTACCGGGTAAATCTGATGGGAAGACTCTATGCGGATACGCTTATGCAGGAGCATGGGGACGAGATTCGTACCGCCGTGCGTGAAGCGATCGAGAAGATTTCCGCTGATTATCGGTAGCGCGGGTGGTCGGCGGGTGGTCAGTGGGTGGTCGGTCGAATGGGGCTCTGTTTCTCACCCGGCCCGTCGCCCGTCGGCCGTCGTTACGAGGATGGAGCGGGGTCCCCGCTAAAAGGATCAAAGAGCTCTTCCTCGGATTCCTCGTCGGCTTCGTCGGCTTCGTCTTCAGCGCTGTCAAAGCGATGAATAGAGGGCTCCTCGTCGCGAGAATCATCAACCTGTTCCAGTTCCCGCTCTCGGATTTCGATGCGCTGAGCCTCAAGTGTGGTGTCCGATTGATTGAGGCTCAGAAACGATTCCCGGGCTAATTCGTCATCCGATGCGATGAAGCGTCCATCAGCGCGAATGGCTGCCCATGAGCCCTGTCCGTGTTTTGCCAAATATAGATCGATCACTGGTTCACCGCGAGAGCGATCAAGAACGGATACACTTCCGTCGCGATTGAGTGTGACGAGAAACTCTCCCTGGAGATAGATCTTCCGAGGAATGTGGCGATGATTTCGCCGAAGCTCCGAGACACGAGCGCCGTCCCAGCGGAGAATCCCGCCACGGTCGTCAAGAGTAGTGTACGCGGTGCCTGTGACCGGGTCATGAATCAGTTCCGCGTCGAGGTATTCGCCGGTAATCTCGAGGATAGTCCGGCGTCGGTTGAGGTTTGCCCCTTCAAATACCTCAACGACAGTGGTCGTTTCCCCGTCGGTACTTCCGCGTATACCGATGGCAAACAGACGGCCGCGACGCTCGTCGTAGTCCAAAAAGAACACGAGGTCACTCTGGGAATCCAGAGGAACGGTCTCCCGGGTATTGGTGTTAACTTGGAGTATTGCCGAATCCAGAAGGCCCTGAGCGGCTTTCCCGATAAAGACGCCGCGAGAGGTGCGAATCGCCGTCTGTAAACTGCGGCCCCTGTATTCTAACAGTTGGCTGCCATCCGTGCGATCGCGGAGTTCCAATACCCCTGACCGCGAAAGGGTGAGAATTTCATTGTCGTACGCGTCGAGCGACGCAAGACCAGACGATATCTGGAGAACCGTAGGCGTAAGCCGTCCGGTCCCGATCTGATACTCCTGGAGACGGGCACTGGAATTCGAGGGTGTCCACACGAGCAATTCCTGCCCGGGAGTACTGATAAAATCGCTCCGGTCACCGGCGGGCACCTCCACCGTATTTTGCCGCACGGATCCTCGATTTTCTTGCCGCTGTGCCTGGTCATTCAGAAAGTCACTGGCGATCGTAATTACACGATCCTCAGTGAGCATGTGGATTCGGCGATCGGTGACGTGGAGGTCCATAATCGGCTCAACCGCGGACTCGGAGAATGTAGCAGGCTGTGCTTCAAACGGAAGCCATCGGAGAATCGTACCACTCGTCTCAGACGCGAAGAACTCTCTTCCGGCGAGGGTTATATTGGTGACACCATCGGGAAACTGGCGTCGTGTAGCGTAGCGTTGCTGTAGTTCTCCTTCAACCAAGCGGTAGCGCCGGATTGAGCGACCAACGCCAAAGCTGGAAGAAAGAACAACGATGTCACCGTTTCGCTCGTCTATCGAAATGCCGCTAATGGTCCCTGCCGCCGCCCGGTCTACGATGTCGCCGCTCAATAGATCAATGATAACCAGAAATCCGTCGCCGCTCCGGGCGGCAGCATATCGGTTCGTCTGAAGGAGCGTGAGGGACTCAAGATCGGCTGGACCGGTGAACTCTGCAACGGTTGTGCCGGTAACGATCGTTCGATAGGTGATGCGGCCCGATGAGGGGGCATACGTCATTACTCGTTCCTCGCTACCGGATACAACCATCCACCCAATGATGCCGGTTGATCCGCGAAGAAACGGAAGTTGCTGTCCCGAATCGGCATTGAGGATACGTACGCTTTCCCGGGCAGGAGTAGAGTACAGAAGATAGGAGTTTTCCGGAGAAATCGTCATGGCGAGTACTTCATCCTGCGGGGTGTGTAAGAATACGCGTTCGCCGTCTCGCCAGTTCCACACGGTTATCCGGTTTCGTTGACCATCGCTGGAATACAGCGCAACGCGCTCTCCATCGGGGTAGATCATCACCTTCTGAATGGGAAGCTGGTCAGCGCGAATCGTTTGGAGGAGGCGTCCGGAAGCTGTATCCCACGCGATGAGTTTCCCGTCGCTTCCCGCAGAAAAAAGCACCTCCTGATCGGAGTCGTATACCATTCCGGTGATCGGCGCGCTGTGGCCGGACCGCACCGTAATCGGAGGAATTGCCGCTACGGTGGTGAGAGAGACGAGGGACACCGTGGCGATAATCAAGGAACGAACAGATATCCGCATGAATAACTAACCTCGCGCGAAAAACAGAATGTCGTTGAAGAGTGCAAAGAACATCAATCCCAGAATAATCACGTTTCCAACCATCTGGTAGTGGTAGACTACCCGCGGATGCATCGGTTTGCCGCGTAGGATTTCCGTGAGACTGAGAACGATCTGGCCGCCATCCAGCACAGGAATTGGTAGCAAGTTCATGAAGAATAAGGTAATACTAATGAGACTCAGGAAATTAAAAAATGAAAATATGCCGCGGCCCAGACCGCTCTCGGCTCCCGCGGTAGCAATTTCACCTACCATGTAGGTAATCCGTACCGGGCCCATGAGTGCCTGATTCAGATCGACACCGGCAAACAGGAGCCCGATACCACGAATCGTGAGTTGCAGCGTCTCGATCGATTGGCGAACGCCCTCCAGGAGGCCGCTGAAGAGTCCATATTCCGGTGTTCTCACACCAAGGGTTTCGTAGGCTACTCCCAATGACGGCGCTGCCTCGTCGTTCGTGTCCGGTACCACCGTGAGTTGCCGGGTATCACCATTTCGGACGATGTTGATGGACACGGGCGAACCGCCGGCTTCGGAAAGGGCCTGTTCCACCGCGATAGAGTGCGGGGTTTCCGTTCCCGATACCGATTCAATCCGATCACCCGGCTCTATTCCTGCGATATCGGCGGCGGAAGAGGGCCCCCCATCGGCGATCACTGGATCCACCCAGGGAAAGACCCCGACACGTCCGCCCCCGTTTTGGGCATCCAGGCCGGGACCAACCGACGTCGTAATGCGTTCGCCGTCTCGTTCAAGCGTGACGGTGAGTTCCTGCTGCGCTGCTTGTCCGATCTCGGTCTGTACATCGCGGAAGGACTCGACCTCCTCACCGTTGATCGCTACGATTCGGTCCCCCGTTTCCAAGCCGGCGGTCGCCGCGGGACCGGCCTCCATTCCGAACTCATCGGCTCGTACGATCCGATTGGGGAACGTCTGGACCGTATATCCAACGATCGCGATCGCCGCCAATACCAGTACCGCGAAAAAGAAGTTAACGAATGGCCCGGCGAAGAGAATGATGATCCGACGCCAGGGCGCTGCGGCATAGAAGTCGCCCGGTTCAACGTCGATCCGGGGGCTACGGTTCTCCCATGCCCGGAGTAAGGCGTGTTCGCCCTGCATCTTGCAGTACCCGCCGATCGGAAGCCAACTGATGCGATACTCCGTACCGCCGCGGTTGAACGAGAAGATTTTCTTTCCCCACCCAACGCTGAACGCTTCGACTCGCACGCCGTTCATCTTTGCCGCCACGAGATGTCCCATCTCGTGGACGAAAATCACCAGCCCTAAGCCCAGAAGGCCGATCAGGACATTGAGCATAAATGCAAACTCCTAGATGCCATACAGTATCACGCACCCATAGAAAAAGAACGGTGCTACGAACACCGCCGAATCGATTGAATCGAGCAAACCGCCTCGTCCCGGGATGATCTGGCCGGAGTCCTTTACGGCGGCAGAGCGTTTGAATCCCGATTCTACCAGGTCTCCTACGATAGAAGCCGCGCCGATGACCGCTCCGAAGAGCACGTGGAGAGCGGTGGGCCCCGGCAGGACATCCGGTCGGATGATGCCGGCAATCACGATAACCGCGATGCTGGTCAGAAAACCGGCAACAAAACCGACGATCGATTTGTTTGGGCTGATCGCAACCGGGGGAACCCCGTTGCGCGGCCGGGTCAGGGGACCGAGAAGTCTACCAAACAACCACGCCAGGCTGTCGTTGAGGTAGACCGCCAGGAAAAAGAGCAGTAAGAGTTCAGAGCTATAGGCAAAACTCACTAATCGCGCGGCGTGCCACGTAAACAGGCCCGGATAGATGAGCAGAAACAGGTGACTCGTCACTACCGGCATAATGAGGTCGATGTCTCGTTCGCTCCGCTTGACCACTTGAACCGCCATGATGAAAGAGGCTGCTATCGTCACCGTAGGTACAACGATCGCGGAGGCACCGATCGTGAGACCGTGGTGTGAGTTGGTCGCGAGGGCAGATACGTATCCCACCGTTGGAACCAACGTGCCCAGCAGTGGAATGAGCACGTTACTTCCCGGGTAGTCACGTATATGGGAGGGGAAAAAAAATGCCGCCTCCCGGGCGGCCAAAGCGGAAGCTGCCACCACAAGTATACCGAACGCGGGAAGACCGTAGTTGCGGCCCAAGAACGCGCTGCCGGCCAGGAGGGGAATACCAACAAAAAAGACTGCCAGCCGAAACAGCGTGTTGCGACTCATCTCATGCCTCCAAAATTTCGCTTGCGGCGACTGAAGTCTTCGATTGCCGCGTCCAGATCATCCCCGTGCCAGTCCGGCCAGAGACGAGGACTGAAGAACAACTCCGAGTACGCACATTCCCACAGGAGAAAGTTGCTGAGTCGTTTCTCTCCACCGGTACGAATCACAAGATCGGGATCCGGCACGTCCGGCAGATCAAGAAACTCCCGAAGATCAGATTCAGCTAATGGCGGTGCTCCTGTACCGGATTGTGAGTCGATCCAGCGGTTGACCGCCCGTACGATCTCATCTCGGCCCCCGTAATTCACCGCAAGATTGACCGTGATAGCAGTGTTTTCACGCGTCTCCCGGCTTACCGCCGCGATCTCTCGGCGCACCTCCTGAGGGAGTCCTGATATGTTGCCGCTGTGCGTGACTCGAACGTTGTTGTCTCGATAGAAATCGTACTGATCTCGCAGATTCCGGGCTACCAGTCCCATAATGAAAGATACTTCATCTTCCGCTCGCCGCCAATTCTCCGTGGAAAACGCATAGAGCGAGAGAAATTCTACGCCCCGGGCGATTGCCTGAAGGACCACGCGCTTTGCCGCCTCAATCCCTTCCTTGTGTCCTCGAGTCCGACGAAGGTTGCGATCGGTGGCCCAACGGCCGTTGCCGTCCATGATGATTCCAATATGTCGCGGTATGATCGTCACGCTGGCATTGGACATTAGATTTCCAGGATCTCGCTCTCCTTGGCCTCCAGCGTGGAATTGATCTCTTCAATATACGTGTCCGTCAGAGACTGAATTCGATCCTCGTCTCGTTTCAGATCGTCTTCGCTGATGTCACCGGCCTTTTCTTGTTTTTTCAGCTCATCATTCGCGTCGCGCCGAATATTCCTGATTGCTACCCGGGCCTGCTCAGCGGTGTTTTTGGCAAGTTTTACGATTTCTTTGCGACGATCTTCAGGAAGAGGCGGAATGTTGAGGCGGATCACCTTTCCGTCACTGCTGGGATTGAGGGAAAGCTCAGAGGCCTGGATCGCCTTTTCGATCTCACCGATGAGACCTTTATCCCACGGCTGGATCACGACAAGACGTGATTCGGGTACACTAATGCTGGCAACCTGATTAAGTGGGGTGGGGTTGCCGTAATACTCAACCTTAATCTTGTCAAACATCGCCGCCGACGCCCTGCCGGTGCGAAGTCCCGCCAACTCTTCCTGAAAGGACTGCACGCTCTTCTGCATGCGTTGCTCGGCGTTCTTGATCGTTTCGTCCATCGGTAGTACCTCCCGATCGGATAATTACCCCGGTGGCGTGCGCCACCGGGAGTAGTAAGCTATATACGGCGTCGGAGTCGGAGTCGGGTCAGATTTCCTCACCGACGGCGTACACAACGTAGTCGTCTACGGTAACCGTACCACCGGCGGCGTTGCCGACTTCTTTGGCAACATCTTTCACCGGTTTTTTCTCATCTTTTACAAAGCCTTGTTCCAGCAGACAGATTTCACCGAAATGCTTCGGGAGCTTGCCCTGGACGATGCCCTGAATCACCTTTTCGGGCTTATCCATGTTCTTTGCCTGGCTCAAGAAGATCTCTTCCTGTTCGGTACGATACGCCTCGTCGATGTTCTCCGGCGCCAGATACGCCGGGCGAAATGCGACGACATGAAGGGCTACGTCGAAGGCGAAATCCTTGACCTGCTGGGAATCGGTTAATTCCGGCTTGTCTACACCGACGGTTACGATCCCACCGATTCCACCGGAGTCCCCGTGAATGTACGAGGAGAAGAGCTGATTATCGTTCTTCTCTACCGTTTGAAACCGGCGCAGGCTCATGTTCTCTTTGATTGTGGAGATCGCGTCTTGCACTTTGGTGTTGAGCATTTCGTCGGCTTCAGCGATATTGCGCGCGAGAATATCAGCGGTGAGCTCCTCGCCCAAGGCAACAAACGTCTCGTTCCGGGCAACGAAATCCGTTTCACAGGCCATCTCGAGGATGACGGCACGGTTGCCGTCAATACGTACAAATATACGCCCTTCGTTGGTTGCTCGTCCGCTGCGTTTTGCGGCTGCCGCCTTTCCAAGCTCCTTGAGAATTCGTTCCGCCTTCGCGAAATCTCCGTCAGCCTCTTGCAGCGCCTTCTTGCAATCCATCATCCCTGCGCCGGTTTTATCTCGCAGTTG
>CAZNRF010000054.1:0-13750 GCA_964575075.1 uncultured Spirochaeta sp.
CCTCACCACTGACGTAGGGCAGGAATGGCGGGAAGGAACCTGCAGCAAACACCGAACAGCCATGAGCCAGCACCGCGAAAACAACGATTCCGACCAAAAGCAGGCCGCTGTTGATCATCGATCGTCGGGTGACCGGTGCCCGCATCAGAACCTCCGATAGGTTCCCACAAATACTTGTGGGGCGCCTTCACCAAGGCCGTCCGAGAAAAACCCGCGCTCAGATTCCAATTGGTAGTTGACGCCGAATCGGGCGAACCACGATTGACGCCCCGTGCGGACCACCGGCATGACGTTCATCACGTTCCAATACAGGTCGGTATACGGCGCGGCGAGCCCGCTCAGGAATGTGGTAACAACACCTCCCGCACCGCTGGAAGCCCGCAGGGAAACGCGCCCTCTCTCCCAGACGGTGAGTTCCGCCAGCACCCGGGCCTCACCATGCAGCACTGCATAGGGTGCGTCTTCCCCGGCGCCCGATACGTAGACGTCAAATTCCGAGATCCCGCTCAACCGGTCGGGGATCATCGCGTAGCGCGCACCGATTCCAGTCCCCGCAAGACGACCGAGGGAGGTGTGGAGCTGGAACCCCAGGCGCTGATACGGCTCGGGATCGGGAACGGCACCCTCAACTCCCGTAATACTGCGAAGCGGATAGTGCCCGGGTCCTCCCGCAAATACCGGCACACGCACGCCATCGGCGAGAAGAACGCCGTCCGGAGAATCGCCGGAAAGCGGCGCGTGGGGCTGCACCACCACTTCTTCTCCTTCAAACCGAGGCTGGAACGGCGGGAGCACCCCCGCAATTGGGGTAGGGAGTAGCTCATGCTCAAAATCACCGCGCATCGCGAGGTACGCCATCACATCATCTATGCCGGCGGAAACCACATCGTCCACGGAGTTGAATAGCGTCACGTTCGTTCGGGCGCTCCCGGAGGCGGAACTTATCAGTGTATCAGTGCGTGGATCCCGTACGGAAACTGAGAGATGCAGACGAGGAATGAGGGAGAGAATGCTGTACTCCCAGCTCAACACGATCCCGGACCTCCCGGGGGGCTCCGCGGTTTCGACCGCCCCTGCCGGTGTCGATTGCGCGGTATCAATGGAAAACCCGCTCCGAACCAGAACTACACCGATCGATTCGGCGATCAACCGTTCATACGCCTCTGCTTCGGGAGCTGTGGATGAAGCCGCTCGTATGTGCGCCAAAACCGGCTCACCCTGTACAATAATCGGGGTCTGCGCCCCGAGGGAGGGAACCGCGAGGACGGCGAGGACGGCGAGGACGGCGAGGACGGCGAGGACGATACAGACATACGAAGAGCCGCGGAGGAAACTCATTTGGTCGTCAGTACCTCCACACCGTCCCAATCGCGCGGCGGAGGAGCCGCTACGTACCGTTGGCAGCGCTCTTTCAGCATCTCCGCGTTCGCGTCCCCGGAGAGAAGGCGAATTACCTGCTCAAAGCCTTCGATAGCTCCTGCAAAGTCTCGACGATAATAGGTATCCATCGCCCGGTTATGGACGTCCCAGGCACGCTCTTCCACCTTGTTGACCGTTCGGGCGGTGGTGTAGATCTTCACGCCGGTCTTCTTACCCTTCACCGCCACACTGTCCAGCAGGCGCCAGGGCAGTCGGCCATCCACGTAGGGGAAAAGCGATTCCGCGATTATCAGGTCCTGCTGGTACGGCTTGGTAAGGCCTTCCAATCGGCTGGCAAGGTTTACCATGTCACCGATAACGGTGTAGTCCATCTTCTTCTCGGTCCCGATGTTTCCCACGGTTACCTCACCGTAGTTGATCCCTACCCCGATTTTGAACTCCGGTTTGCCCGCTTCCACCTGAGCCTTGTTGAACACCTTTACCTGTTCGGTCATCTCGATCCCGGCCATCACGGCCTGAAAGGCGTCGTCCTCGTAATGGACCGGGGCTCCAAAGAACGCCATGATCGCATCACCGATGTATTTATCGATGATGCCATTCCGGTTCATGATCAGATCGACCATCACCGAGAAATAGCTGTTGAGGCTGTTTACCAGATCATCTGGTTGCATCGACTCGCTAATCGATGTAAATGACCGTATGTCCGAGAACAGAATGGCAAGCTCCCGGTTTTCTCCGATCAACATCGACTCAGGGTTCTGAAAAAAACGATCGATCAGCTGCTGTGGTACGTACTTCTGAAATATGTTGCGAATCTTGGATTCTTTCTTCTGGGCAAGCACCGCCTGGTAGGCATAGCTCTTGATCTGCTGATAGGCCCGATCCAACTCGCCGATCATGATATTGAACGTGTGCGCCAGGTCCCCCGTCTCGTCTTTAAACTGGACGGGCACCCGCTCGGACAAGTCGTTTGAGCTGATAATCTTCCGCATAGAGGTGACGATGTTGGAAATCGGACGCGTGAGCTGGGAAGAGAATATGAGGAGCATAATCACCGAGATCAGTACGGCGCCGGCGAGAATAATCGCGCTTTCCCGGATAATGCGGTCCACATCCCGGTAGAAGACGTCTCTCGTCTCCGTCACCAGGTAGAACAGGTTGAACGGAGCAAAGTAGAACCCCTTCCCGATGCGTTCTTCACCATTTAGCTCAAAGTCAAGAAGCGATGTGTTCCGCTCCTCGAATATTCCGGCAAGGATTTGCCGATCGGGATCCGCCACATCGAATGGTACCGTGGACGCCTCCACGGCTCCCTGTTCGCCCACCGCAATGATCATTTCGGTATCGGTGCGTATCAGAGAAGCGGCAAAGGACATGATGCCCGACTGGGTTGCTGAAACCATGTCACTGCGGTTGGTGAAGCCGTTGTCCAACAAAAGCGCCCACTGACTCTCCGCGTGCTTTTGCAGTTCTCCCGCTTTAAAATCCAGGAACTCCTGGGTCACCCGCGTGATGCCGTTGGTTGACGAAAAGACGGCGGAAGCTCCCGAAAGGATGAGCGTGACCAGAAGCAGAGGCAAAACCACCAACACGATCTTCAGCCGAACTCTCACCGCACATCCTCCGACTTTTTTTGTCAGCTATTATAATGCCCCATTCCGGAGTTTGCGTCCACTATTGGCGAGATTGACTGATCGAGGAGTGGAAAGACGTCCGGACGACGGACGCGGCGGAACGTCGCTGTGGTTTGGTGCGTCGCTGCGTGTTAGTCCGACCCGGCGTCGTGGGTGACCGAAAACACCTGGACCTGCCGCTGCAGCTCTTCCGCCCCGGCGGTGACCGACTCGATCATCGATTGCACGCGGTCTATCTCACTCACCGACTGGGTGGACTGATCGCGAATCTGGTCTATGCGGGTGCGAACCTGACGGGAGAGCTCTTCCATGGCGCTGAGGGAGGTGCGGATCTCCCGGGCCTCGGCATCAACGGAGACGGCGTTGTTGAGGGCGTGCTCGGAAGAGGCCCGCAGCGACTCCAACCGTTGCACCATTTCCCCGTGGCGTGACTCGAGGGTGGCGGTTTCATGAGCGATCGCCCCGAGGGTGCCGCTGACGGTGGTGATCTCTGAATCGAAGCGCCCGAAGGTCTCGCTGTTTTCTCGGCTGATCCGGGATGCCTGAGTGATCGAATCCACCAGCTCCTTGAGGACACTACCGATGTTCTGGGAGCTCTCTTCAGCGGAGGACGCAAGACGTTGGATTTCGTCGGCCACCACGGCAAATCCCTTTCCCGAGTCCCCGGCGTGGGCCGCTTCGATGGCAGCGTTCATCGCCAGCAAACTGGTCTGCTCGGCGATGCTGTGAATGAGCTCAATGAACTCGTTGAGGGCGTCCACCCGGGACGCGGCATTCTGCATGAGGGAATTGCTCTTTTCCACGCTCTCGCCGGAATCACGCGCCACGGCTTGCAGGGCAGTTACCGATTCTCCCGCTTCCTGAGCCCGCCGTACCGTCTCCTGCAACGCCTGCTCCATGGACCGCACCGCTTCGGAAAGTTCCGACACGGTGGTGTCTTCCTCTTGGACCGTCTCTTTTAAGGAGCTCAAATGATCGGCGATTCCCGATACCCGGGAGGTGGAATCCTCCACGCGGCTGCCGAGGGTTCCCATGTCATCGGCGATGGTGGTGGTACTTTCGCCAATGCCACGAAACGTCTCGAGGGCACCGTCGGCGAACTCTTTGAGCTCCCGCCCCGTTTGGGCGGTATCCCGGGAACTATCGGTGATCTCGCCTATAATGGAGGCGAAGCGCTCCAGGAGAGTGTCAACGGCGGCGGCGATCCGCGCTACCTCTCCGCGACCGGTGCTCCCGAGGCGACCGGTGAGATCTCCCGCCTGGGCATGGGAAAGCAACCGCTCAATCGGCCCAACCGGCCTGAGCAGCCGGTTGAGGAGCACCCCGAATCCCAGGAACATAACGATCGCCACCGCGGCAACCGCCATGGCCAGTCCGGAGATCAGCCGGCGCACCCCGGCAAAACGCGTGGCATCGGACATGACGTAGCCGGTATACCAGTCCCACGACTCGTAGTAAGAGGCGATCACCCACCCGTTAAACTCGGGTACGTCGATAGTGAACTCCCGGGGCTGTTGATCGGCCATTTCCGCCTCGGCCAGGCGGGGTGCAATCTCGTCCGTTAGTGTATCTTCGCTGAGTTCACTCTCCGGAAGATGCATGATCGCCTGGGCGTCTCCGTTCACGATAAACGGGTAGGCCCGCGCCTGCTCAAAGCCGAGGTATTTCTGCTCCAGTTCCTGCATGAGCTCTTGCTGGATCTCGTACGCTTCGTCGGTGGCGGCGGACACGGCGTCTACTTGGCGATAGTCATACTCGAAGTTTCGGATGCGCTCGGAGTAGTCACCTCGATCGAGGGACCGAATTTCCCGGCGGATGGTAACCACGGAAAGTGTCACGGTGAGCACTGCCAGCAAGAGCATTGCAATGCCCGAGGCCACAAAAAGGGGGGTGCGGATTGAAGAACCCATGCGCGGATTGTGCCGCACTGGGGCGGCTGCGTCTACCGCTCTACCACCACTGATCCCCGGTCCTCGTCGAGATGGATCATGAGGCCGGCATCGATCTCCTGCTGCAGCGCCTCCACGTGGGAGATGATGCCGATGATGCGATTTTCCCGACGGAGGTTCTTCAAGGTCTCAAACACGTCGTGCAGTGATTCTCCATCAAGAGAACCGAATCCCTCATCCAGAAAGAAGAACGCCGGTTGGTCTCCGCCGGCGCCGTGGTCGATGCTATCCACCAACGCCAGTGCCAAACAGAGCGCCGCCTGAAACGTTTGCCCGCCGGAGAGGGTCTTCACGCTGCGCCGGCGGCCGCCGTTGAGATGATCGATCACGGCAAAGTCCCGGTCGCCGCTGAGAACGAGCTCCAGCTGGTTCCGGGTGAGGTACCGAAACCGCTGGTTGGCAGCGGCCACCAGCTGTTCCAGGTAGACATACGCCACGTAGCTCACGAAACCGGCACCGCGAAAGAGGTTGCTCAGGGTGGTGAGATTCTCCTGGCGGGCCTGGAGCTCGTCCCGCTCGGTGGTAAGCTGGGCACGCCGGTCGATCTGGGCGCGAGCGGTCTCGATCTGGGAATCGACCGCCCCCAACCGCTCACCGAGGGCGGTGATTCTCTCTGCGTGGTGGTCAATGTCCCGGCGGAGCGTCGTGAGCTCCGCCTCCAGCATCGCCGGATCCGCCGGTATATCGGTGGGGAGATCGTGGAGCTGATCGCTGATCTCGCCGATGCGTTCGGTGGTGCGCCGCGCGCGCTCCCGCGCCGTGGCGAGCCGCTCCTCACACTCGGCGAGGTTCGGGAGATCCTTCACGAGCTCTTCGATGTACTGCTCGTCCTGGTCGTCGGAAATGTGGGGCGCCGCGCTGCGAGCTGCGGAGAAGGCGCGTTCCGCCTCCTGGAGCTCCGCCGCAGCGGCGGCCAACACCTCGCCACGTTCCTCCCCCTGAGCGGTCAGTCGCTCCACCTGCTGCGAGGCCGCCGCGCGCTTTTCGGCAAGCTCCTCCAGCTCGGAGTGAAGTCGAGACAGCTCCTGGGAGACCTGTTCCGCTGCCGCCTGGGCGGCGGCGCCGGGTTCGGCTGCACCAGGTTCGGCTGCACCGGCAGCCGCCAGGACGTCCCGGTAGCGAGCGCGGGCCTCGTCGTCCAACTGCTCGAGGAGGGCGTGTTCCTGGGAGGCCAGATCATCCCGACGGCGCCGGCGGTCATCGATCCGGGCATCCTCGGTTGCCACCGCCGCATCGGCCTGTCCCCGGGCGGTGTGGAGCTCCTCCAGGGTGGTGCGGCGGGCGTCGATCCTGGTGTAGCGCGCCTCCACCTCCTCGAGCCACTCCGCCGCCGCTGCGGGGTCCGCCGGGAGCGCATCCCGACCGACCGTCTCCGGCGGCACCTGAAGCGCCGCCTCCTCCTCGGCAAGTCCGGCGAGGGTGCCCTGGAGCTGCGTGAGCTGGGAGATGCGGGACTCCACGGTATGAAGCTCCTCCTCGAGGGCCGATACGTCCGGGGGCGCGGAGTCCCGCTCCACGCCGGGATGGTGAACCGATCCGCACACGGGGCACGGCGCTCCCTCGGTGAGGGTCTCCGCCAAACTGCGCAATTGGTCGTCCACGGCGGCGCGGTGGAGTTTCCGCTGCAGCGATTGGCGATGATCCTCCGCCTCCGTGAGGAGGCGCTCCACCTGCTGGACCGGGGCGCCCTCCCCAGGGGCGATATCATCCGCCCCGGCCGCGCTCATCGCCGCGTGTACCGCCGCCCGGCGCCGTTGGGTGATCGAATCCAGGGCGGACAGGTAGTACTGCTCACGCTGAACCGCGGCGTGCAGCTCCCGCAGCCGAGCTCGCTCGGGGATTCCCGTTTCCAGCTCGGCGATGGCGGCGTGAAACTCGGCGATGCGGTGGTCCAGCTCATCCCGACGGACCAGCGCCTCCTCCCGGGCCCGCTGCGTTTCGCGGAGCTCATCGTCTGCGGATACGCGCTGCCCGCCCTGGAGGAGCGCATCTCGCAGCGCCTCCAAAACCGGACGCCGCGCCGCCTCACCCTCCAACCGGCGGCGGCGATCCTCCAGCTCCCGGAGCCGCTCTTCCGCCGGCTCCTGCTGGGAGGTGATCTCCGTCATCCGCGCTTCCGCCTCCCCGTGACGACGCCGCGCCTCCCGAAGCCGATCAAACGGCGCGCGCAGGTGATCGCGCACGGCGCGAAGTCGGCCAATGCGCGCTTCCAGTTCCACCAGCGTATGCTCCGCAGAACGAAGTTCGATTTCCTGCTTCTGCAGCTCCTCCCGTTCCCGATACAGCGCCAGGATGCGCTCATATTCCCCCGCTCGAGACTGGAATTCCTGTAACCGCGTGCCGGTGGCGGTGCGCTCGGCGGAGATGCGCTCCCGTTCGGCATGGAGTTCCCGATGGATCGACTCCGGGTCTTCCGGGAGCTCCCGCAGGGCGCTTTCTACCCCCTCCAGGCGGGTGGTGGTGGCGCTCATGAGCGAGCGCGTTCGGGAGTACAGATCGAACCGCTCCAGTTGGAAGAGCTCCTTCATCATTTCCGTGCGCTCGGTGGCGCCGAGCTGCAGGAACTCCTGAAACTTGCCTTGCGGAATGATGGTGGTGCGGCGGAAATTGCGGTAGCTCAGGCCCAGCACCCGCTCGCCGTCGACGTGGTCCAGGGGAATCCATTCGCCGGGCGGGGTGTCGGCCTGATATCGGTATGCCCGGCGCGTCATGGACCCCACTTCTTCCGGGCGCTTTCCGTTGCGCTTGGCCTCAACGGTGAATCGAAACGTCCGGGAGCGGCGGTCGAGAAAGGTAAAGTCCACGAAGAGGCGGTCGCTGCGGAGGTTGAGCATGTTGGTGCTGCGCTTGTCTCCTTTGTTGAGCCGCGCCGACTCGCCGTAGAGCGCCAGCGTCATCGCCTCGAGAATCGAGGATTTGCCGCTCCCCACGGGGCCGAAGATTCCGAAGAGCTGCGCGGCGGTGAGGCGCCGGAAGTCGATGTCCACCGCCTCCTGGTAGGAGTACAGGCCTTGGATGGTGAGGGTCACGGGAATCATACGGAGGGCTCCTCGGACGGGCCCCGCTGACCGGTGGAGGCGGGCTGGGCAGCGTCGACGGTATCGCTTCGCGCGTCATCCTCACCGTCACCCGCCGCGGAGAGCACCTCGCGAAAGAGCGCCCGCATCGCCTCATCCGGCTCCACCCCGTGACGGTCCGCGAAGAACTGAACAAAGAGGGAATGAATGTCTCCGGTGGGATCGATGTGGGCTGCGGCGCCCTCCTCGTTGGCGCCGGCGGAGGCGGAGAGGGGCACGATCGTGACGATGCCGTCGTGAGCCTCGTGCAGGCGGCGCCGGTCCGCGCCGGAGAGGTAGTCCGGCAGCGTGATGGAGAGTTCCACCAGCGCGTTCGGGTTCTCGGTGAGCCAGGAGAGGGCATCTTCCACCGACGCGGCGTGATAGCGCAGCAGCGGGCGACCGGCGGTGAGCGGCCGGTACCGGACGGTAGCCTCCGATCCGAGGGAGCCGTGGGGCTCCACCTCTACCACGGTGACGCTCTTCTCCTGGCCCGCCTCGGCGAAGCTGTAGGAGAGGGGGCTGCCGCTGTAGTACAGCGGCGCCGGCCCGCTCACCGGATGGGCGCGATGCAGGTGACCGCCCGCGGCGTACTGGACCTCCCCCGGCACGATCGCGGTGGAGAGCGCCGGGGCACCACCGATATGCGCGATAGGCCGCTCCCCGTCGGGCTCCTCCGGAGGATTCTGGGGATCCGCGGCAAACATAAGGTGCGCCACCATGAGATTGATTCCCTCCCCCCGCATGAAACGCTGCGCCCGTTCCCGCCAGCGCTCCGCCAGGACGTCCTGCAACGCCTGCTCCTGATTTCCGTCGGGATCGAGGGCGCGCCGGAGCCGCACCTCGTTGGCGTACGGCACGAGGAGAACGCGAATCGGAATCCCCGTCACGCCGGGGCGATCGATCGCCAGTTCTACGAAACCCGGTTCGCTGTGTGCCACCGACACTACACCGGCGGCCCATGCCGGGACGGTCTCTTCCGGATAGCCCACAAGCACGATACCGTGGGTCCGCGCCAGCACCTCCGGGGCAACCACCCGGTCCGGGGAGTCGTGGTTTCCCGCGATCGCGATCACCCCCCGTGTGCCGTCCCGGGCGAGATCCCGAAGGGTGCGGTACAGCAGTTCCTGCGCGTCACTGCCGGGATTGAACGTATCGAAGAGGTCTCCCGCGACGATCACCAGATCCGGGTCTTCCTCTTCGGTAATCGCCACGATCTCCTGCAGGACCTGCCGCTGCTCCTCGAGCCGGGGGAAGCGCTCCAGCCGTTTTCCGATGTGCCAGTCTGCCGTGTGGAGGATCTTCATACGTCCCGTCTGTTGTATCGCATCCGCGGCGGGTGTTGAAAGCGGGCGCGGGATGGTGATGCGGTCTGTACGCGGTTACACCCAGTTCTCCAACTGCAATCCTTCAATTCGAGAGAACTCCGAGGTGTTGTTGGTCACCAGCACCGCACCGCGTGCGAGCGCGTGGCAGGCGATCCATAGGTCATTTCCACCGATCGGGGTTCCCGCCGTTTGGAGCCGCATGGCGTAGTGACCATAATGCCGGCACAGTTCTTCCCCGATCGCGTAGTCAACCGGTATCTTTCGTGTGAGCTCCGAGAGAACGGATAAAACCTTCTCTGTACGGTCACTCCCTGCGGCACCTTTTACCAGTTCGGCGTAGGTAACAAAGGACATCACGGCTTCCCCTTCGTCACCTATAGCGGCAATGCGCTCAACGATCGATTGAGATTTGTGCTTCATCAGATAGATCAGGATGTTGGTGTCAAGCATCCATCTCACAGGGATTCTCTCTCCTGGACGGTTCCTTGATCACCATGGGCTGTCTCAAACGCGGCAATATCTGAATCATCGAGTCGATTGAGGATTTCGAGCAGGGCCGCCGCCCGGTCTTCCGGCTGATCCGAAATGGGGTGGAGTATCAAATCACCGTCGTCGGTCTCAGAGATCTCTACTTTTTCAGTCTTCAGACGGAACTCACGGGGTATGCGTACGGCTTGACTGTTGCCGTTGACAAATACTCGCGCCGTCTTGGTCATTGACATAGGCGTTCTCCCTATCAAGTACACACATTCATGTATAAACTAAGCCGTATAATTGGGGTTATCAAGAGCTGAATGTGCGGATCTTGACACCCCACCCTCACCCGGGCACCATTTTCCGTCCATGGTTATCCGGCATGAACCCGTTACCGCCACGTACCGCAACGGCCCCGTGGAGGTTCAGTTTCGATTACACCGTTCGCGACGCAAGACGATCGGCATCTCGGTGTACCCCGGTGGGGAGGTCTCGGTTCGGGCGCCCCGGGGGGCGGATGATGGGACGGTTATGGATGCGCTCCGGAAGAAGGAGCCATGGCTCCTCCGCAAGATTGAGGAGCTCTCGCCGGTGGAACCGCGCACGCCCCGGGAATGGTACGGCGGTATGGAGCTGCCCCTTCTGGGGCGATTGCGGCCGGTGCAGGTGGTTTCCGGGGGTCGTGCCGGCGTGACGCTGACGCCCGCCGGGTTTGAGGTGCGCCTGATCGCGCCGGAGACGCACCGCGGCGAACCGGTCGTGGGGACTTCATCGACCGCATCCCAACAGCTCCATCGCGCCGTCTCACGCTGGTACCACCGCCGCGCCCCGGGCACATTTGCTCATCGCCTGCTGGTCCTCCGGCAGGATCCGCGCATCGCGGCGCTCGGTGATCCCGGCCCGCTCAAGGTCCGCCGCATGCGGCGGCGGTGGGGCAGCTGCTTCCTCGACGGACGCATCAATCTGAACACGGAGCTCCTTGGGGAGCCGATTCCCCTCATCGACTACGTGATTGTCCATGAGCTCTGCCATCTGCGCGAGCATAACCACAGCCCGCGGTTCTACCGGCTTATGGATGAGGTGCTGCCGGACTGGCGGGACCGGCGCGTCGCGTTACACCGCAGCGCCACCGCCGGCTTCCTCAAAACCCCGCAATAGCTCCCGCTATCCTCCTCCGCCCTCTCACGGTAGAATGAACCCATGATGGTTTCCTGGATCAATCGCGTCGTTACCGAGATTCCCCGCCCGGAATGGCTTCCGGATTGGTCGATGGCTTTGGCACTTCCGGTAGCGCTCATTATCGCCTACTCGGTGCTCTCCCGGGTGATTCCCGTTGTCACGCCGAAGAAAAGCCGCGATACGGTCCGTTTGGTATTTCGTCGAACCCGGTTTCCGGTGCAGATAATGCTCGTCACCGTGAGCCTGCAGCAGACACTGGTGCGGACGGCGGAGACTCCCGAGGCGGTCGATCTCATTAACCGCATCGCGCCGATTCTGATCATCTTTGCGGTTGCGGTCATGGCGTATCGCTTGGTGGGCACCTTCTTTCTGGAGTTGAGAAAGCGCTTTGATACCACCGCGGAAGACAATCTCAAGGCGCGACGGGCCACCACGCAGATTATCGTGCTGGAGAGGGTGGTAGGGTTTCTCGTGGTAGTAGTCGGTATTTCCGCCGGGCTCATGAGCATCCCCGGCGTGCGCCAATACGGCGCGTCCCTGCTGGCGTCCGCCGGTGTTGCCGGTTTGGTTGTGGGCTTTGCCGCCCAACAGACGATCGCCAACGTGCTGGCGGGAATCCAGATCGCAATCACCCAACCGCTGCGCTATGAGGACGCCGTGGTCATCGATGGGGAGTGGGGATGGATCGAAGAGATTACGCTGACCTACGTGGTTGTCCGCGTCTGGGACCGCCGGCGCCTGGTGGTACCGATCTCCTATCTGCTGCAGAAGCCGTTTCAGAACTGGACGCGCAACAGCTCGTCCATCATGGGCTCCATCTATCTCTACGTGGATTACACCCTCAACGTGGAGGAACTCCGGGTTGAGCAGACGCGCTTACTCGCCGCCAGCCCCTACTGGGACGGGGATGTGGACGTGGTGCAAGTGGTAGATACCACTGAACGGACGATGGTGGTGCGTTCTCTGGTAAGCGCCTCGAGCTCACCGCGTGCGTGGGACTTACGGTGCGAAATCCGGGAGGGGCTGGTCACGTGGATCAAAGAGCACTATCCCGATTCGCTGCCGCGGGAACGGATGCGCATCAAGGGAACGATCCAGGCGTAGCATGAACCTCAGGACGAGCCCCTTCGGGGTGGAATGGCCGCGCTTCGCCGGGGCCACCGTCGCCACGATTCTCGCCGCCGTTGCCGGATTCGCCGTGCCGCTGTTGGTGCAGGCGGTACTGGACTGGATCCTCATGGACCAGGCCGCCCCACCCTTCCGCTGGGTGACGGGCCTCGTAATGCTGGTGGGCGGCCCGGAGGTGGTGCGCGCCAACCTGTGGCTTCCGGCGGTGGCGATCATCCTTGCCACCGCGGTGAACGGCGGCGCCTCCTACTATGCCGGGCGCTGGAGCGCCGAAGGGGCGGAGCGCGCCGCCCGCCGCCTGCGGGACCAACTCTACGCCCACCTCCACGCGGTGAGCGTGGCGTTTCACCAGCAAAGCTCCAGCGGAGACCTGTTGCAGCGCTGCACCTCCGACGTGGACACGATCCGCAAGTTCTTCGCGATTCAGCTCATGGAGGTGGGTCGCGCGGTGGCGATGACCGCCGTGGCGATTCCGGTGATGCTCACCCTCCATCCCCGGCTCACCGCGGTGGCGCTGGTGCTGCTGCCGGTGGCGTTCTGGTACACGGTGCGCTTCTTCCAGGATGTGCAGACGGCGTTTACCGCCTCCGATGAGGCGGAGGGCGAGCTCTCGGCGGTACTGCAGGAGCATCTCAACGGACTGCGGGTGGTACGCGCCTTCGCCCGGGAACCGGAGCAGATGGAACAGTTTACCGCGCAGAACGCGGAACACCGCCGGGTCACTATGCTGCTGCTCCGTCTCCTGGCGCGGTACTGGTCGGTCTCGACGCTGATCGTGGTGGTGCAGCTCGGCGCGGTTCTCGTGGTGGGCACGATCTTCGCGGTGCGCGGCGAGCTCTCGGTGGGGGCGCTCCTGGTGTTCCTCATGCTGGAGCAAATGCTCCTGTGGCCGATTCGGCAAATGGGGATGGTCCTGGCGGACCTGGGCAAAGCGAAGGTCGCCTTTCGGCGCATCACCGAGGTACTAAACGCTCCCGAGGAGGACGAGGATCCGCTCCTGGCGGGACCGGGGAAGGAACAGCCGGAGATCACCGGGAGCATCACCTTTGAGGATGTGTGGTTCAGCTATCCCGGCAGTACGGGACCGGCGGCACTCAACGGAGTCAGCTTCTCCGTGGAAGCGGGCACCACGGTGGGAATTCTCGGCGCCACCGGATCGGGCAAGACCACACTGATGATGCTCCTCTCCCGGTTGTACGATCCCACCGGCGGGCGGATTCTCATCGACGGTCATGACATTACCACGATCGACCGCCGCTGGCTGCGGCGCCACGTGGCGTTCGTACTGCAGGAACCGTTTCTCTTCGCCCGCACGATCCGCGACAACATCTCCCTCGCCCGCACCGCCGCCCGGGACGCGGAGATCACCGCCGCCACCCGTTCGGCGGCGGTTCACGATGTGATCGAGTCCTTTACCCACGGCTACGAGACCGCCGTGGGCGAGCGAGGTGACAGTGACCCCGGTGCCGTCCAGCGCCTCGGCGATGTAGTGGGCCGTGGTCTGGCCGTCCGCCGTGGCGTTGGGCGCGGGGATCACCTCGGTCACGCCCTCGGTGGCGATGCGGTGCGCGAGGCGGGGGATGTGCAGGTCCTCGGGCCCGATGTCGTCGAGCGCCGAGAGC
>CAZNRF010000055.1:0-13645 GCA_964575075.1 uncultured Spirochaeta sp.
AACCTGCGCGCGGATTCCGTCGACGTCGTAGGCGTCCGCCTCCAGCACCTGCCATCCGTAGGCCCGATACCGCGCCTGCACATCTTCAGTAAACGCCAGCTCGGTAGAACCTTCGATGGAGATCTTGTTGTGATCGTAAAAGGCGATGAGTTTTCCCAGACCCAGATGGCCCGCAAGGGAACTGACCTCGGAGGTGATTCCCTCCATGAGACATCCGTCGCCCACGATCGCATAGGTGTAGTGATCCACGATTCAGTGATCCGACGTATTAAACCGCGCCGCGGTCATCCGCTCGGCGATCGCCAGGCCCACCGCGTTGGCCAGCCCCTGACCGAGCGGACCGGTGGTGGTCTCCACGCCGGGAGTCATACCGTATTCCGGGTGCCCCGGGGTCTTGCTTCCCACCTGGCGAAACTTTTTGAGCTCCTCCAGCGGCAGGTCATATCCGGAGAGATGAAACAGACTGTACAGGAACATCGATCCGTGACCGGCGGACAGGACAAAGCGGTCGCGATCGGGCCAACTGGGATCGGCGGGGTCATGTTTGAGAATTTCTCCGTATAGCAGCGCTCCGAGTTCCGCCATACCCATGGGCATGCCGGGGTGTCCGGAGTTCGCCGCCTGTACGGCGTCGATTGTAAGGGTGCGCACTGACAGTGCGACGGCTTCAAGAGCCTTGTTATCCATGTGAAACGTTCCTCCCGTCTCTGATTATGGCGGGATTGTATCATAGCAGAACCGTCAAATGCAAAACGTAGCGGTTGTAACTATTTGGAGAAACGATAACGAGAAATTGTTAGATGGATAGATCTATTCGGTAGCAGGTTTTTCGACGCCGCGATTATTGATGCGGTTCCGAAACCGCTCCCACCCTTCAACCAGATGCTGCTGTGGCAGAAAGCTGAGAGTCACGCCGAAGACGGCGTTCAATTCCTGCTCACGAAGGATGTAATTGGTTCCGGCAAGCAGACTTACGTTGGTCTGGGGAAGATTGAGAATTCCGATCGCACCCAACGTCCCCGCCGGGGAGAAGGTGGCACCTACCTGAATGAGAGACTCCTCCTCAGTGCCCGCGATCACCGTCTCCAGGGTGTCGATTTCCTCTTCAAAATCGGAGGTCACTTTGGCCAGAGCGGCCTTGTAGCGGAGCGCGTCCTGTCGCGCATCGTATACGGCTCGCCGGAGCGCCTTCCGCTCATCCTCAATCGCCGCACGTTCCGCCACGGTTTCATCAAGCTCAGCCTGAACTTCGGCTACCGCCGCGTCCAGCTCTTCCTGGGTGTACAGCTCGGCATTTCGCTCGATTTCGGCCCGCAGACGCCGGCGCATCTCTTCATACCGCTCTACCAGATCGAGTACCGCCGCTTCATAATCCTCGGGAAGATCGTCGGAATCCGAGATGACGAGTTCAGGGGACTGCGCTGCTACCGTGACTGTCATAAAAACAAGCAGCGCAAGAACCGACACAATGCGCACGAGGGCTACTCCTTGCTTCATTCATCGGCGGGAACGCACATACCTTGAGCGTTTGAACTCACGACGCGTTGAGCCCTGCGATCGCGCGCAACTCCACCAGACGGGTAATGCGGTAGGTTGGCATCTGTTCGTCTCCAGGAACGGGTGAAGACTCTCCGAGCATCTCGCTGCGGTCAAACCAGACGGTATCCATACCCGCAGCGTTCCCGCCGGCGATGTCGGAGCTCAACGAGTCTCCCACCACCAGACAGCGAGCGGGATCGGGGTTGCCCAGCTCCCGCAGAACGTGGTCGAAAAATGCCGGCTGCGGCTTGGCGGCGCCGATCTCTTCTGAGATAAACACGTGGGAGATATGCGGCATCAGACCGGAGGCCTCCAGGCGGGGTCGCTGTACGTCGGGGAAGCCGTTGGTAATAACCACCACCGGGGCGAGGGAGGCCACAACCGGCGCGGCGGTGGGGACCACCTCGGGGCATTGTTTCAGGCGCATAATGAACTGCATGTTCAGGAACTCCGGAGCCACCGGCCGAGAGAGCGCGGTAAAATCGAGAAGATCAATGAGACGTCGAAATCGCTCAACTTTGAGCGCATCAGCTTCGATCAGCCCTTGCTCGAGATCGCGCCACAAGGCGGTGTTGATTCGTCGGTAGGCGGCGGTGAGATCTTCACCATCCACGGTCCACGGCATAAACCCGAACTCTCGCGCCATGGTCTCGAGGATCCGCCGCTCGCACACCGCGAAGTTCAGAATAGTGTTGTCTGCATCAATAAGTATGTGCTCGTAGGTTCTTTGCGCCATAGGGGAAGCATACCGCCGCCGCCCCGGGAGTGGCTACCTCCGCAGGCTAGTTTCGGAATCCCGTCACCGGAGCCGGTATGATACCACCCCGCCGAACGAACCCGGTGCAGGAGGCGCGATTGACGGGCATCACCGGGGCGCGTCCCAGCAACCCGCCAAATTCAACCCACTCGCCGGCGCTTTTGCCGGGGACCGGGATAATTCGCACGGCGGTTGTCTTGTGATTCATGACGCCGATTGCCATTTCGTCAGCGATAATCCCGGAGAGTGTATCCACCGAGGTATCTCCCGGTACCGCGATCATATCAAGTCCCACCGAACAGATCGCGGTCATCGCCTCCAGCTTTTCCAGGGTGAGAACGCCCATCTCCGCCGCGCGGGCCATCGCTTCATCTTCGCTCACCGGCAGGAAACTTCCGCTGAGTCCCCCCACGTGAGCGCTGGCCATGAGCCCACCCTTCTTGACGGCGTTATTCAGGAGAGCCAACGCCGCAGTTGATCCGGGAGCCCCAGCCATTTCGAGGCCCATCTCCTCCAGGATGCGCGCAACACTATCGCCCACCGCCGGTGTCGGCGCCAGGGACAGATCAACAATGCCCCGAGCGACACCAAGCCGATCAGCGGCCATATCGACCACTAACTGTCCCAAGCGAGTGATCTTGAAGGAGGTCTTCTTGATCGCCTCCGAAAGCGTATCCAACGAGGCATCGGGGTACTGACTCACCGCGCTCTGCACCACTCCGGGACCGCTTACGCCCACATGCACCACGGTGTCGGGATTGCCTGGTCCGTGAAACGCCCCGGCCATAAAGGGGTTGTCCTCCGGAGCGTTGGCAAACGTCACCAGCCGGCTGGCGGCAAATCCACCGCGATCCCGGGTCCGGTCGGCAGCTTCCTTGATGGCGCCGGCAGCAAGCTGTACGGCATCCATATTGATTCCCGCCCGGGAGGTGGCCACGTTGAGGGATGCACATACCTTCTCGGTGGAGGAGAGGGCGGCGGGAATCGCTCGGATGATCCGCTCGTCTGCGGGGGTCAGTCCGCGGTGGACCAACGCGGAGAACCCACCGAGAAAATCTACTCCTACCTCCTGCGCAGCTCGCTCCAGGGTTTCGGCAAAGAGCATCGGCCCATCTCCGGCGCGTCCCCCCGCTACGGCAGGCCCTGCTGTAGCGGATGATCCGGTGTGCCGGGATGCGCCGAGACTGGCACCGGCTACCATGGAGATCGGCGTAACGGAGATACGCTTGTTGATAATGGGAACGCCCAGTTCCGCCTCGATCTGATCGCCTACTTCTGTGAGACGCGCCGCCGAGCGGGTGATCTTCTCGTAGATGCGACCCGCGGCGCGGCGGGGATCGCTATCGATGCAGTCGAGCAAATTGATACCCATCGTGATCGTTCGCACGTCGAGGTTTTCCTCCGAGAACATGCGAAGGGTCTCTTCGATTTCAAACGGTGAAAACAACATATCCGTGGTCCTACACCCGATGCATCGCGGTGTAGACGTCCTCGTGTTGCAAGGAAATCTTCACTTCGATGCCGGCGCCGAGCTCATCCAGATCGTTTCGCAACTGCTCCAGGGAAATCGACATTCCCGCCAGATCAACAAGGGTAATCATAGTAAAAAAGCCCTGCATGATCGTCTGACTGATATCGAGAATGTTCACTGATCGCTCCGCAAAGGCGGTACTGACCGCCGCGATAATCCCCGGTTTATCCTTACCTACCACGGTACACACTGCTCGCATCGACGCCTCCTGTCGCCGGAGTGTAGCGAGTTCGCCTCCGGCTGTCACGACACCGCAGTTGAACGCCGATACACCCACTATGAGCCAGATAACTTCGCCCCTCATTCGGGCCGCCTCACTGCTCCTGATAATCACCATCGCGCTCGCGGCATGTACAAGCCCGCCGGAACCTGTTCCAACGCCCCCGCCGGAGCCGCGGGAGGCACCGCAGGAAGAGCCGGCACCGGAACCTGTACCAGAACCGGAACCGGAACCAGAGGGTCACGCTCCGCTGGTAGGTACTCGGTGGACACTCCTCCGCGTATATGGTGACATGCGCCGCCTTACCCCGCAGGAACGAGACGTATGGGTAGAGTTTCAGGCGGGAGATTCCGCCGAAGTGGGCGCCGCCGCCGGTTCCGGGACGATAGTAGCCCAGGGACCGCAGAACCCGATTCGCGGTCGATATTCCTATCGGGTAGATGAAACATCCCCCCGGGACTCCCTTGAGTTTGAAGAGGGGGTGCTCCTCGGTGAGGAGGTCAACCGGGAGCGCGGAGTGGGGAGCTATTCCGAGCTCGAGGACGCGCTGCTCGAAAACCTGCAACTTCTGAAGGGCTATTACATCTCCGGAGCATCGCCGGAGGACAGCACCCTCACGATCTGGGGCGGGTTTCGATCGGAGGAAGTGGTCCTGCTGGAGCTTGCCGCGGAGCAGACGGAGTAGTCCGTCTCCACGGGTGGGGACACGCGGTCCGCGTGAGGTTGCACCGGGAGCGCCGGCCGGATACGATGCCGGGCATGAGCAGGACGATTGCAGTATTGGCCGGAGACGGGATCGGCCCGGAGGTGATGGAGCAGGCAGAGACGGTGCTCCAGGCGGTGGAGAAGCGGTTTGGCGAGACGTTTGTGCTGGAGCGTGCCGATGTTGGGGGCATTGCTATCGATAACCACGGCACCGCTCTACCGGAGGCTACGGTTGAGACGTGTCGCGCGGCGGATGCGGTTCTCTTCGGCTCGGTAGGTGGCCCCAAGTGGGAACACTTACCCCCTGACGAGCAGCCGGAGCGCGGTGCCCTCCTCCCGTTGCGGAAGATCTTCAAACTGTTTGCCAACCTGCGGCCGGCGATCGTCTTTCCCCAGCTGGCGCACGCCTCTCCGTTGCGACCGGAGGTACTTGGCGGGGCGCTGGATGTTCTGGTGGTGCGAGAGCTCACCGGCGGCATCTACTTCGGCAGCCCGAAAGGTCGAGAAGAGGGCGATGACCCCCGCGCATTTGACACACTGGTGTACCATCGCAGCGAAATAGAGCGGATCGCCCGGATCGGATTTGAAGCGGCTCGCACCCGCGCCCGCACGCCCACACGTACACGCGACGGAAACCCACCGCGACTGTGCTCGATCGATAAGGCCAACGTGCTGACATCCATGGTGTTCTGGCGAGAGGTGGTTACCGCCGTGGGAAAGGAGTTTCCCGATGTGGAGCTCAGTCACATGTATGTGGATAACGCGGCTATGCAGCTGGTGAAGAATCCCCGACAGTTTGATGTGATCCTCGCCGGCAACATGTTCGGAGATATCCTCTCTGATGAGGCGGCGATGCTCACCGGAAGCCTGGGCATGTTGCCGAGCGCCAGCCTCGCCGCCGATGGGTTCGGGCTCTACGAACCCTCCGGGGGCAGCGCCCCGGACATCGCGGGACACGGTGTCGCCAATCCGATCGCCCAGATCCTCTCCGCAGCGATGATGCTCAAATACAGTTTTGGCATGGATGAGGCGTACGACGCGATCTTCGGCGCGATTCGCACCGTGCTGGATGGGGGCTACCGCACCGGAGATATCGCCGCCCCTGAGGACACGGTGATCGGTACCGCGGAGATGGGGCGCCGCATCGCCGAGGCGGTGAGCGCCTCATGAGTGATGCCAATTCCGTGTGGGATGCGTTCAGTTCCGTGGAGATTCGAGTCGGCACGGTTCGAACCGCTGTACCGTTCCCGGAAGCGCGAACCCCGGCAATCAAGCTTCACATTGATTTCGGCGCCGGCGACGAGCGGTGGTCCAGTGCGCAGATTACCGAGCGGTACACCCCGGACGAGCTGGTGGGCCGGCAGGTGCTGGCCGTGACCAACTTGCCACCCAAACGGGTGGCCGGGTTTAAATCGGAATGCCTGACCCTGGGGGTTGCCGCGGCGGACGGCGCGGTGGTCCTGGTAACCCCTGATGAGCCGGTAGCCGCCGGGGCCCGCCTGTTCTGACGACGTAATGGCGCCGCGGGCACAGCGGCGGCGCCCCACACTCAGCGGCGCCCCGGACACGGCGACGCCCCGGACTCAGAACGCATCAAAATCCAGACCGGCCTGCTTGGCCACCTCCCGCGCCAGGCTCCTTCCATCGGGCATGCCCTGAATCACGCGAAATAGATTCGCCGGTCGGATCGTAAGACTCAGCGCATCTACTCTCCGGGGAACATCGTGCAAGTGGGTAGCAAACAGCGCGCGGGCGCCGCGAGCGGCGATCACTTCGAGGAGCTCCTGGGAAAGCTCCAATGCGTCGGAAACACCGGTGGAGGAAAACGTCTCATTGAGGAGTATGAGGGTGCTCTCGTCACAGCGCGTCAGCATCGTGGCTACCTGGGCAGCTTCCTGGGCAAAGCGCCCACCCACCGGTTCGGCCCCTTCACCCCCCGCAAAATGCGTCACCACCCTCATGCGCTCCGGTACGGAAGCCGTCTGCGCCGCCACCGGCAATCCCGCCTGGCCAAAGAGCTGTGCGATTCCCACGGCGCGGACAAACGTCGTCTTGCCGCCGTTATTCGGACCGGTGACGATCGCGAGCGGGGTCTCCTCGAAGAGCGTCTGGTCGTTCAGAACGGGCAGGTTCTCACCGGCGGCGATCGTATCCAGCGCCAGCACAGGGTCGTATAGCCCCTCCACGGAGAAAGACCCCGTCGGCGTAGTTGTGGCGGTCGTTACCGGGAGCCCCGCCCCGGTCAGGCGTAGTTCCAGCTGGCAAATCGCCTCATATACCGAGAGTTCCTCCACCAGCCGGCGCAACCAGGAAAGCTGAATCGAGTTATAGCGCTTGAGTGCCCGCGCCAACGGTCGTGAGACATCTCGCAGGAGATGGTCGAGCTCTTCGAACAGCGGTGAGAGCGGAGCCGGTCCCGACCAGTCACCGGGGGCGGTGTTTTTCCGAATGGTGGTTCGCGGTCGGTAGGAATCGTCCGCGCCGAACAGGGAGGATCCGAGGGCGTCCAGTACGCCGCCGGAGGTGTACTCCTGTTCATTGATCGATAGAAGGACCGCCTCCCGGGGACGCAATCGATCATCCAGGTTGATGCCCACCGTTACGCTGCGCCGATCCCGCAATCCCTCTCGCAGCGTCGGCAGCTCCCGCCGGAGGCGCGCCACCTGGGCATCACGCTCCAGGCGATGCAAAAGATCCCGGAGCTCCCGCAGTCCGGCGGACCCGATCTCCTCCCCCGCCTCGTCCAGGGTCGTACGCAGTCGTTCCAGTGACTCTATAAACAGCGAAAGATCCCCTAACCGCCAGACCAGCTTGAGTATGTCGCGGTCCCGTTCTTTCTCGCCGATCGTTTGAATCTCAGCCACGCGATCACGCAGGGTGGACACCACCGCGCGTAGCGACTCATGCCGGACAAAGTCTTTCATGATCTCAGCGCGGGATTGGCGCACCGTCTGCGACGCCGGCCGGGCAAGCACCGATTCTACATCACGACGAACCGAGGGCGATGGGGTGATCTGCTCAATAAATCGGGGGAGGCGGAGATCCTCCGCCACGAGGGAGTCAAGGGGCGATGGTCGCTCCGGCCGGGAATCCGCGTCCCACAGCAGGGAGAACCCCGCCAGCTCCGAGAGTGCCGTCGATTGCCCGGGGTTGCCGGTATCGAGAGCCATTCCGATTATCCGTTTTGATGACGGCGGTCCAGCTCGGCAAGCACATCATCGATACGCAGCCCCTCCGCTTCCAGGAGGACCATCATATGGTACACCAGGTCCGCCGCTTCGGAGCGCATCTCCGCCGGATCAGAGGCCAGAATGAACTCCACCGCTTCTTCACCGACCTTCTTGCGAATCTTCTCGGGCCCCTTGGTAAACAGGTGGGTCGTGTATGAGCCCTCCGGCAGGGTTCGACGGCGCTCAGCGATGAGGTCTCCGAGGGCACTCAGTACGGGTTGCGCGGGGGATGCCGCAGACGAATCCGGCCCGGCCGTAGAATCCGGGGCCGCGGTAACGTCCGGGGCCGCAGTGGGGTCTCCTTCCTGGGCGCCGTCAGCGGCGGGGATGAGTCGCACCTCCCACCAGGATTCACGTTGAATAAACCGATCATAACGCTCCCCGCCACTCCCGTAGGGCAAGACGCGGCCCGTGACGGGGTCTACAATCCAGAGTTCGTTCTGCTCGAGGCTTTTGTTTCGGCTTTTCTCATTGCACGCCGCCACGGCAACCACCGGATCTCCGGCGTGTGCCCCGTATATCAGTAACGTATCCGCCATGTTATCTCCCGTCTCGCTCTCTATCGATGGTCGTGGCGGCGATCGCCGCAGTGAGGTCAAATCGTCCCTCATACAACGCTCGGCCCACGATAATACCGGCCACCCGATTCTCACTCAACTGCTGCACCCGCCGGGCGTCGTCGGTTTCGGCGATTCCGCCGGAAAGAATCACGGGAATTTCCGTGGCATCTGCCACCGCCAGGGTACCCTCGATATCCGGCCCCTCAAGCATGCCGTCCCGGGCGATGTTGGTGTATTCCACCGCAGACAATCCCATGGTACCCGCCTGCCCGGCGAGATCCGCTGCGCGAAGGGCGGTATCCTCCTGCCAACCGGAGACGCGGACCCATCCATCCCGGGCGTCGATGGAGGCGATCATGCGGGAGCCGGCCTCAGTCGCCCAGCCCGCCACCATATCGGGATCCCGGGCGAGAACGGTGCCCACCACCGCATAGTCGATACCCAGATCCAACACCGCCTGAAGCGCCTCGTAATCGCGTACTCCGCCCCCTACTTCCAGCTCAACTGAGACCGCGGTGCGAATATCGCGAATGACCGCCCGGTTATCACCGCTCCCGCGCGCCGCATCCAAGTCGACCAGATGAATACGCTGCGCCCCGGCTTCTACCAGCCGTCGCGCCATATCCACGGGGTTTTCGTCGTAGACGGTGGTGTCGGCGTAGGATCCTTGACGGAGTCGCACGCAGGAGCCGTTGATAAGATCGATTGCGGGAATAATGATCATATGTGTTCGAGAAACGCCGCTTCGTACTCGACCAGACCACGAAACGCTTCGGTCCGCACGGGAAACGTCTCGATCTCGAACAGCGAGGCGTACGCCGCCGGTTCTTCGCCGTCACGGGCCGCTATCGCCGTGATCGCCGCGCCGAGAGAGGTAGCCTCCTCAATACCGGTGAGATACACCGGATTGTTGCCGAGAAATGCCCCCACCAGAATGTTGTAATCCAGATTGTGACGGAATCCTCCCTCAGTGAAGATCGCCATTCCCGGGGTAATGCCTACCCGCTCCAACGCTACTTTGCTCTGAATAGCCAGCGAGAGATTCAGCGCGGCGTACGCCGCAGGGAGGTCCTGAAACAGCGGCGGTACCACCGTCCCGTTTTGGATCTCTTCCAGCTCATACTCTCGGCCGGCATCGATCACCCGCGCCCGGGAGGTGGGAAACTGACCCGAACCGGGGACGATGCCGGGAATGATGAAGTGCTGCCGCTGGTCCAGCACACGCTGGTAGAGACTCTTGTTGAAGTCAGGGAGCAGATCAGTACGATGAATCTGTTTCAGGATGTCGGTGTACGTCTCGAACTCCTGTCCACCCATGAGGATGGAGGTTTTTACCGGTGTGCCGAAGGCGGAGATATTGAAAAAGACGGTCTTGCCGATCTCCTCCTCGGCAAACTCCGCCGCCATTCCCTCACCGCGGGGTCCGGGATTCATCGCGACGCACCACGTGCCGGTGCTGTTCAGAAGAAAATCCTCGCCGCGCTTCTTCAGCAGGTACGGAAGGAGCGATGCGTTGCTGTCGTGGATTCCGGCGGTAACCGGTACGTCCGTCCCGATTCCGGTCTCCTCGGCTGCCTCAGCGCTCACGGTACCGATGGTGGTCCATGAGTGGGTCGGTTCCGCCGGAAGTGCCTTCCGAATCCCCAACTCATCCGCCACATGAGACCAATCCCACTTCTTAAAGTCCCACAGATAGGAGTGACATCCCACATAGGTATAGTCCGCAGCGATCTTACCGGTGAGGAGATACGCGAAGTACTGCGGAAAGAAGATGACCCGCGCCACCTTTTGAAACTGCTCCGGCCACGTTTCCCGGGTAAAGAAGAGAAGCTTGCCGGGATTCACCAGCGGTTTTATCTCGGCGGTGGCAGTCTGCCGCTGAAGATCCGTTCGTGATCCCACCGCTGCATAGAACCGATCATGAAACCCTTCTTCCGGGGTATGGGTATAGGACACAACCGGGCACGCCGGTTTGCCGCTCTCATCCAAGGTTACCACCGAGGCACCATGGGTCGTAACGGCCAGGGAAGTGATCGTATACTCCTGTGATAATTCTCGGAGGGTAGTAAAGAGCCACTCCCGCACCTCGTCTATCGGCTCGAGCTCAATACCGTCGACCACCGCGCTCTCGAAGTGGCGGTACCGCCGATCGAGGAGCCGCAGGCTGCCGTCGAAGATCATGATTTTTTTGTTCGTCTTCCCCACATCGAAGACCGCGATTGTATCTGTCATCGTCTGGCTACTCCTGCCGGTATTGTAAACGGAGCGGCGGGCGGCCACAATGGATCATCTATGCCGGAACCGATGAATCCTGTGGAACAGGCGCGCCGTCGCGCCGCAGCTGAGGGCCGAATCCGCTCGCTGGCGAACACCTCGTTTGCCGCCGCCGGTATTCGATGGCCGGAGGAGATGTATCGCACGGCGTGGACCGCGTGGCGCAGGAATCCGACGTACACACCCACGGGTCGTGGCGGCTTCGCTGCCCGCTCGGTTATTGCCGCAGAAACGGGGACCGCGGTAGATCCGGAGGATGTGGTCCTCACTGCGGGGTCCAGCATCTCGTATCACCTGTTGTTCTCCGTTCTCCGAGGCCAGGGGGCGGCATCCTCGGTGGCACTTCCGCTACCGGGATATCCCCTATTCGAGGGCATTCTCTCAGCCCTGGGGATGGAACCGGTGTGGTATCACTGTCATCCCGAGGACGGATTCCTTCCGCGGCGTTCCGAGATCGAGCGGCTGGTGAACGGCGCTCAACCGGCACCGGCCGCACTTGTCCTGATCAGTCCCAACAATCCAACCGGCGTTACCTACCCCGACGCAACGATCGATGGGATCATCGAGACCTGCGCCGCCGCTGGGGTAACCGTTATTCTGGACGAGGTGTTTAGTCTATTCCGCCCCGGTCCGGTGGAGCGGGATGTAGTGACCCACGATACCTCCGGGAGTTCGGTGCCGGTGGTGCATCTCAACGGCTTCTCGAAACTGTGCGTGGCACCGGAGGTGAAACTCGGATGGATTACCGTATCCGGTGGAGAGAGTGCGGCCCGTTCCCGGCTTGTGGAGGCGTTAGATACGGAGCATGACACGTACTTGTCGCTATCGGGCTTCGCGGAAGCTACCGTCGACACGTTCCTCGCCGGAAATGCCGCTCAACATGCCCGGAGCATACTCCGCAAACGGGTGGACGATCTGCGTGATGCAATGGTAAAGGAGCTGGACTCCATACCCGGTCTGTACCCGTTTCCGGGAGGGAGCGGCATCCACATTCCCGTTAGGTTAGACCCGGTAGCGGCGGCAGAGCGATTCGGAACACTCGACGATGAGGCGATCGCGGTGGAGATTCTGAATACCACCGGCGTGTACCTCCACCCGGGATATTACTACGGGCTGGATTTTCCCCGATTCACCGGCGCCCCGTGGTTCATCGTCAGCGCCGTCACCGATGATGAAACGAGATGCGAGGCAGGGGCGGCGCTCCGGAGTATACTATGAGGCGGTGGCGTCGGGTGAACTGCCGGAGACGGGAGAGCCCGGGATATCAGCATACTCCGGCGAATTACATCCGTTGGCATCGGTGAGGGTACTCACAATTACGAGCTCATGACCAACCCATATCGGAAACATCTCGGAATGGATATGGCGTATCGTACCGGTGGCAGAAAGCATGTCACCATCGGCGTGTACGTGCCACGGGCGATCCTGCCGCTCACTTTGGTGCACGAGGCGAAGAAACGTATCCCGCGCCGCTCTACACGCCTTTTCGTAGGGAATTACGGCGGGTGCCACCGACGCCTGCACCTCCCATAGAGGTCGCCCTAAGACGCGTTTCCGTGATAGCCCCGTCCATTCTCCGGCGGCATCGTTCCACTCTACCACGGTGCCGGACCGATCCGCCGCGACCATCGGGCGAATGTGGGACCGAAAAAGCGTCTGATACAACTCCTCAAAACTGATATGATCACGTTCCATTTCGAACAACTCGCTGGGGAAATTGTACCACGATTTTTCTCGTGCCAAGAGAAGACCTCTTGACTTTTGGATTACGAGTGGTAGTTTCTACCCGTTCAGAGAACAACGGAGGAACAAATTCATGGCATACAATGAACAGACGCGACCCTTATCTCAAGCGGTAACGCGACAACGAAGTATTCTGAAGAACGTATACACGTGGATGGCCCTCGGACTGGCTATCACCGGGGTTGTGGCGATGTACGTTGCCGGCAACGAACAACTGGTCCGCTCGATCGTGATGAACCGCGGGCTGTTTTTTGGCCTGATCATCGGAGAATTGGCGTTGGTGTGGTTCTTATCCGCCCGCATTCAGACGATGAGCCCTGCTGCGGCAACGCTCTCGTTCGCGGGATACGCCATACTCAACGGGGTTACCCTCTCGGTAATTATTCTGGCCTACACTGGAGCCAGTATCGCCGTAACCTTTTTCGTGGCGGCCTCCACCTTCGGTGTGCTCAGCATCTACGCCGTCACCACGAAACGGGAACTCGGCGGGATGGGTCAGTATCTGTTCGCCGGACTGATCGGAATCATTATCGCCTCAGTGGTCAACATGTTCATCGGCAGCGCCACCATCGATTACGTTATTTCCTTTATCGGGGTGTTTCTGTTTATGGGACTCACCGCCTACGATACGCAGATGATCAAACGGTGGTCCGATCAGCTCAGCGGCTCCGCGGATGAAGCCGATTACCTGCGGGTGTCCATTCTTGGAGCCCTCAAGCTCTATTTGGACTTCATCAACCTTTTTCTTTTCCTCCTGCGCTTCCTCGGTGATCGTCGATAGCACCTCATGATGCACATTCCGGAGCTGACCTACCAATCAATCACGCATCGCATTGTTGGTGTTTCGGCGCTGGAGGTGTTTATGTCGGTCTCGTCATCGCCTATCGTCACGATCGAAACCACGGCGGATGTGGTTGAGCTGGCATCCGTGATAGAGGGGCTCTCATTCCCGGGTTTTCCCGGATGGGATGCGATGTTCACCTCCGAGTCGGTGCAGGTGCTGGTGCGATCGGTTGACCGTTTTCACACGACCCACCATCAACAGCGTCGCTCCTGGCACGATCAGGGGATGAGTCACCCTCTCAT
>CAZNRF010000056.1:0-13438 GCA_964575075.1 uncultured Spirochaeta sp.
AACCCATGAAGAAAAAATTGACCAGCCCGATGCGTCCTGTCTCACCGGGGGCTTCCGGTTCCCGATGCCCCACAAGGACCGTCCCGCTTCCGTGCTTTCTGCTGATAATGCCGCCGGCTCCCAGAAGATCGAGGGCCTGTCGGATGGTAGAGCGGCTTACTCCCAGCTCACGGGTGAGCGCTTGTTCGGTCGGTAGTTTGCGGCCGGGTGCATACGCTTCCTTTTTGAAGCGGTCCACGAGAAGGTCATGAATTTGCAGGTACTTGAGTCCGTTCCCCTGTGTCATTGCGTAAAGCATACCAATTCCTGAGGTTCAGTCAAGGATGAAAGAGGTATTTAAATGGTATCTGAAAAACTCCGAAATTTCCGCTTTACGGCGACCATATCCCGTGGTACTCTCGGGGAAAGGATACCAATACCATAAAAGGTATGGTATCACTTGCATACCAAAAGGAGGTCGTATGTTATCGAAAATGAGGCGGCTCGTCGCTTCCGTTCTGTTCGTGGGGATTGCAGCCGGCGGATTTGCCGGAGGACAGGAAGAGCAAGCTCCCGGGCAATTACCTGAATCACCCGAGGAGATTTCCGGTAGTCTGGTGGTGTGGTCCTTTACTGATGAGATCGGTGCAATGCTGGATAAGTTCCAGGAAGAGTATCCCAACGTGGAGATCGAGTTTACCGTGTTCCCAAATCAGGATGAGGTGTATCTCAATCGCATTAACAACACAATGCGATCGCGTTCGCAAACACCTGATGTGTTTACCGGTGAACGCGCCTGGTTTCGACAACTGATCGAAGCCGGTTACTGGCAGCCACTTTCGGAGCAGCCCTTCAACGCCGAGGAGCTTACCGGTGATTTGGTGGACTATGTAGTGGAGATGTCCCGTAACGACAATGAGGACATTACCGCACTGTCCTGGCAGGCTACGCCGGGTGGGCTGTTTTATCGTCGAAGCATCGCCCAGGAGGTCCTTGGCACCGATGATCCTGATGAAGTATCGGAGTGGACCCGCGATCTCGAGCGATTCTACGAGCTTGGTGAGATGATCAAGGATCAATACGATAGTGAACGCTTTCTCGTTGCCGGATATACCGACATGTCCGAGTTCGTCTTCAATCAGCGCAGCGAGCCCTATGTGCAAGGCGACCGCCTCGTAATTCCCGCTAGCCTGGTAGAGTACATGCAGGTGGCCAAACGGATGCGGGATAACCGCATCGAAGCCGGAGCGCAAACGTGGACGCCCCCTTGGTTCTCATCGATGGCAGATGGGTCAGTGTTTGCGTATATCCTGCCGACCTGGGGCTTGCACTACGTATTGAAACCCAACGCCGAACCGGAAGCCAATGAAGGGGATGCTGAGTTTTCCGGTGACTGGGGCCTTGCCGTGCCGCCGGCTCCCTACAGCTGGGGTGGAACATGGATCGGTGTCAATCGCTTCTCCGAAAAACAGGCACTCGCGTGGGAACTCGTTCGATTCATTGGAAGTGATCCCGATTTACAGCGTGAATGGGCGCTCGAGACGGGGGATTTCGTCTCCAATACGAACGTACTCGAAGAGATCAAGGATCAGTTTTCCGAGCCGTTTCTTGGTGGCCAGAACCACTACGACTATTTCTACAATGAGGTGCAAAAGATCGATGTTTCCTATGTCGGTCCCTGGGACTTCCAGATTCAGAATCTGTGGGGCGACCAGGTTGAACTGTACGCCAACGGTGACAAAAGTATGGATGAAGCGATCGATGACTTTAGCACGGCCGTTCGGGATGTTGTACCCAATATCAGCGAAGTTGTGGTGGAGCGCCCCTAAGCTTCCGTAGTTCTGGAACCGACGTCGGGATACCCCCGGCGTCGGCCATGATTCGTACTCCCGGGAGGTGAGAGTGTGACTTTGGGACATAGATGGCGCTTCTTTGATAAACGGGAGAATCGCGGTTATCTGTTTATCCTGCCGTATTTTGCGACCTTTCTGTTGCTGCAGCTGTACCCCATGATTTATACGTTCGTGCTCAGTCTTCAGACTCCAATAAACATGTTTGAGAGCGAGTTTGCGGGACTCGCCAACTATCGGCGTCTTTTCTCGACGCCGCTCTTCTACCAAGCGATCCGCAATACCTGGTACATCTGGCTGGTGAACTTCATACCCCAGATCGTCTTGGCGTTGTTTCTCGGGGTCGTTCTCAGTGAGGGTCGAATTCGCGGGAGGGAGACGCTACGGACCCTTTACTTTCTCCCAAACCTGGTAACCGCTGCGTCGATCGGCGTGCTGTTCGCCGTGCTTTTGGACTGGCGGTTTGGCACGCTGAATCACGTACTCATGGATCTGGGATTCATATCAGAGCCGGTGAACTGGTTGGGCAAACCGTTGGTGACGCAGGGTACCGTCTCATTCATTCAGTGGTGGCAGTGGTTCGGCTATACCACGATTATCGTTATGGCAGGATTGACCGGCATCAGTGAGGAGCTCTACGAGGCGGCCTACATCGACGGGGCGAGCCGCTTTCAACTCTTCCGCAAAGTGACGTTGCCGCTTTTGCGTCCGACGATGCTCTACATCACGGTGACTTCCTTGATTGGAGGCCTGCAGATCTTTGATATCCCCCGGGTGCTCACCAATGGACGCGGGGCTCCCGATAACGCGCTTACGACAATGGTTCTCTACCTGTACAACCAGGCGTTCGCCAATTTTAACATCGGCTATGGTTCGGCCGTAGCGTACGCGCTGTTCGTAATGATTCTGGTGTTCTCGGTAATCGCGTTCAAAGTGATTAACTACGAACGAAAACCCCGGAGGGTACGACCATGATGATTGAGAAACGAAACCCCGTGGCCCGGGGAGTGCTGATTGCATTGCTGGTGTTTCTGGCCGTCCTGTGCGTCGTTCCGTTCTACATGATGATTATCAATTCCACGCGCAGTAACGTTGAGATTTCCCAGCAGGTATGGCTCACGCCGGGAGATCAGCTCTTGCGCAACTACGAGATCATTCAGGGAAAGGTCAATATCTGGCAGGGATTCTACGCGAGCGTCATTATCACCGTTCCTTCGGTGATTCTCTCGGCGTTTTTTGGGGCGATGACCGCCTACGGATTCGCCAAGTTCAACTTTCGCTTCAAGGAACTCCTCTTTTGGGTAGTCCTGGCGACGTTAATGATTCCGCAACAACTGGGTCTCATCGGCTACCACGACCTGATGGTACGCATAGGAATGATCGACACTTATCCGCCGCTCATTTTGCCGATGATCGCCAACGCAGGGATGGTGTTCTTTGTTCGTTCGTATATTGAGGCCAGTATTCCCGATTCGCTTATCGAAGCGGCGATCGTGGACGGAGCAGGAGAGTTCTACACCTTCTCCCGGTTAATCCTTCCATTGGCGATGCCGGCGGTCGCGACGATGTCCATCTTTACGTTCGTTTTCAAATGGAACGATCTCATTACGCCACTGGTATTGCTGAGTTCTGAGCGTCGCTTTCCAATGCCGGTGGTGATCGCCAATATTCGCGGATTGTACGAGGCGAACTTCGGCGCCATCTACCTGGGCGTTACCATTTCGGTGATTCCCATACTTATTGTGGTGGTCATCTTCTCGAAAGCACTGATTCGAGGGCTGACTATCGGGGCTATCAAAGGCTGAACATAGATCCAGAAAGGAACGTACATCGTGAGTAATGATCATCAGAAATGGAACGACCCATCGCTGCCGCCGGAAGATCGCGCCGACGATCTGATTCCGCGGCTCACGCTCGAAGAAAAAGCGGGGCAGCTTCTCCATGAGAGCCCGGCAATCGAGCGGCTGGGTATCCCTCGGTACAATTGGTGGAACGAGTGCCTCCACGGGGTTGCCCGCGCCGGAAAGGCGACGGTTTTCCCACAGGCGATCGCGTTGGCGGCAACCTTTGATACGGAGCTTCTCAATGAGATCGCCCAGGTAATCTCCGATGAGGGACGTACAAAGTACTACGCGGCGCGTGCCGCCGGCAGTCGTGGACAGTACCAGGGGCTCACGTTCTGGACGCCCAATGTCAATATCTTCCGCGATCCCCGGTGGGGACGCGGCCAGGAGACCTACGGTGAAGACCCGTTTCTGACCGCTCGCATGGGGGTCGCCTTTGTTCGAGGCATTCAACAGGTGCGGGATGGGATCTTGAAGGCCGCCGCCTGTGCAAAACACTTTGCTGTACACAGCGGGCCTGAGGGGTTGCGTCATGAGTTCGATGCGAACGTGAATGCCCGGGACCTGCGAGAAACGTATCTCCCTGCCTTTGAAACGCTGGTGCGGGAGGCGCACGTAGAATCGGTGATGGGGGCGTATAACCGCACGAACGGTGAACCGTGCTGTGCTAGTCCGACACTGCTGCAGAGGATCCTCCGGGATGAGTGGGGATTTGCCGGTCACGTCGTGTCTGATTGCTGGGCGATTCGGGATATTCACGAACACCACAAGCGTACCGCAACGCCGGAGGAGTCAGTGGCCCTTGCAATCAACACCGGCTGCGACTTGAACTGTGGTTCTACCTATGCGTACGCCTTGGATGCGGTACGCAGTGGTTTACTCTCGGAGACCGCGATCGATCGCGCGCTGCGGCGGTTGTTGATCACCCGCTTCAAGCTGGGCGTGCTCGATGAGGCCGATACCCAGGCTGATCCCGCTGACCCCTGGGCCGGGTTGGCTCACCAGACGGTGGATTCTCCCGAGCATCGGAAGGTCGCTCGGCGGGCTGCAGCAGCATCGATGGTGCTCCTCAAGAATAACGGTATTCTTCCGCTGCAGGAGAATATCTCTCGGGTGTATGTAACCGGCCCCAACGCCTTTAACCCCGAGGCGCTGTTGGGGAATTACTACGGCCTCACCTCGTCGGTGGTGACGCCGTTGGAAGGGATCGTTCATCGTCTTCCGCCGGGTGTCTCTATCGACTATCGGCGGGGGGCGCTACTGGATCGCGAAAAACCCAACCCCGTAGATTGGGCGGTGTACGAGGCCGCCAATAGCGATGTGGCGATCGTCTTTCTCGGACTTGATGGAACCTTAGAAGGTGAAGAGGGGGACGCGATCGCATCCACCGAAAAGGGAGATCGAGCTGATCTCCAGCTCCCTGAAGGACAGGTGGCGTACCTGCGCCGTATTGCGGAGCGGGGAGGGCGAGTCATCGCGGTTGTCACCGGCGGAAGTGCAATGGCGATCGAGGAGGTCCATGAGCTGGCGGATGCGGTGGTGCTGGCGTGGTATCCCGGGGCTGAGGGCGGACACGCCATTGCGGACATCCTCTTCGGCGGAAGCTCGCCGCAGGGCAGTTTGCCCGTCACGTTCTACCGGTCCGTTTCGGACCTGCCCGCCTATGAGGATTATTCCATGGAGGGACGGACCTACCGGTATTTCCGCGGCGCACCCCTCTATCCGTTCGGATTCGGACTGAGTTACACGACGTTCGCGTTCTCCCGACTGGACGTGAAAAAAGAGCAGGATGGAACGGTAACGGCAACGGTGCGCATTGGGAACACCGGGAATCGCCCCGGTACGGTGAACGCCCAGCTGTACCTATCGCCACCACAACAGAGCTTTCCGACGCCGCTATGGTCGCTCAAGGGATTCCGCAAAGTGAACCTCAATCCGGGTGAGGAGCGCGTCGAGGCGTTCTCGCTGCTACCCGAGGCGTGGTCGCTGTACGACGATGAGGGCATTCGGCGCTATCCAGGGGGTGAATGGACGGTGGCTGTGGGAAACTGTTCTCCCGGTGAGCGGGGCGTTGAGTTAGGCGCGGCGTCCCCGTGCGTACAAACACTGACAATGAAAGGGAGGTGAGTGATGGAGATTACAAATCCCGTGTTGAGGGGATTTCACCCGGACCCGTCTATTTGCCGGGTGGGAGATGAGTTTTTTATCGCCACCAGTACCTTTGAGTGGTTTCCTGGGGTGATGATCTACAGTAGCCGAGATCTCGCCCAGTGGACGTTGCGGGCGGTTCCCCTCGATACGGTGGACCTCCTCGATATGGCGGGGAATCCCCCTTCCGGTGGCGTGTGGGCGCCGTGTCTATCCCACGACGGAGACCGTTTTTATCTGGTCTATACCAACGTTCGTAGCTGGGTCGGGTCGGTAGATGGGACGAACGCCGGGTTCAAGGACGCCCACAACTACCTTACCACCGCGGCTTCTCTCGAGGGCCCGTGGAGTGCGCCGGTCTATCTCAACAGCAGCGGATTCGATCCGTCCCTGTTCCATGACGCGGACGGTCGTTCGTGGTTGGTGAATATGCGATGGGACTACCGCCCGGGACATAACCACTTCTCCGGGATTGTCCTGCAGGAGTACGACCGTCACGAGCGCCGGCTTACCGGACCGATCGAGGTTATCTTTCCCGGGACCGAGATCGCCTTCACCGAGGCGCCCCATCTCTACGCACGAAACGGGTGGTACTATCTGGTTACTGCCGAGGGCGGTACGCAGTACGGCCACGCCGTCACCGTAGCTCGAAGCCGGTCTCTTCAGGGCCCATACGAGTTACACCCGCAGACCCCGCTCCTTACGTCGGTGGTGGATCGGGCCGGATTCGCCCGGGCCACCGCCCGGGGCGAGGATCCCACACCGTACCTCCATAGGGGACTGCAGAAAGCCGGTCACGGATCTATGGCTCCGATCACTGATGATGAGTGGGTTATGGCTCACCTCTGTGGCAGACCGCTGCCGGGAACGTACTACTGCCCGCTGGGACGGGAAACCGCGCTGCAGCGAGTGGAATGGCGCGACGATTGGCCGTGGACGGATCGCGCTACTCCCGCGGACTCAGTGGTGTTTTCTACCTCGCCGGGCTCAGTAGACCCGCCGGAAGCAACCTGGATTGAACACTTTGACGGCCCCCAGTGGGCGCTGGAGCTCCAGTCGATACGTGAGCCTCTGGCGGACCGGGCACGACTGGATGTGCGGCCCGGATTTCTGACGCTGTACGGCGGCGAGTCTCCTACCAGCCGTTTTCGGCAAAGCGTTCTGGCCCGACGGGTGCAGGCGTTTCGGTGGTCCGCGGAGCCCGCGGTGGACGTAGATCCCGAGGATTTCCAGCAATTTGCCGGATTGATCGTCCGTTATGATGAGGCAACGCAGCTTCTGCTGAGAATCTCCCGGTCGGATACCGGCCGGCGAACGCTGGGAATCCTGGAGTACGATCACGGCGTACTGACGATGCCGTTAGGCGATGAGGAGACCGCGGTAGGTTCGGGCGCTGTAGAACTGGGCGTGTACGCCGACGAGACACGGATTCAGTTTCGCTGGCGCGATGCTCACCCCACCGGCGACTGGCAGGAAATCGGCCCCAGCTTTGATCCAACCAAGCTGTCCGATGACTACGCGATACCGTTGGGGTTCACCGGAACATTCGTGGGCGTCGGATGCTTTGATACCTCCGGGAGACGGATGCCGGCGGACTTTGGGTATCTCTCGTACCGGGAATGGTGATCATGGTCGAGACACGCCCGGCCACCGAGGTGTAGAGTATCAGTTGTGATTCCCATTTTTCGACATCTTTCTCGGTTTCTGGCGCCCCATGCGCGGATGCTTGTCGGGGCGATTATCGCTATGATCCTGGTCGACGTGATCGCCTACGGTGTGCCCATGGCGATCGGATACGTCACCGACAACGTCTATCCCACGATCGCCTCTGATCCTACCCAACTGCCTCGTCTCTGGCGTATCGGCGCGGCTCTGTTTGTTGCGGCGGCGCTGCGCGGGGTGGTGGTGCATCTGATGATTCGGGCGTACTGGTCGCTGGCGGAATCGGTGGTTCGGGACCTTCGAAACGCCCTGTATTTCAAGTTGCAGCACGTGGATATGGCGTTTTACGATCGCTCCCGCACCGGCGATCTCATGTCCCGTGCCACCTACGACATTCAGCTCATCCGCAACTTTCTTGCCTTTGGCATCGAGCACCGTGTCCGAATCATTCTCATTTCGGTGACCGTTTTTGGCCTTATGGTCTGGCAGGACTGGCGATTGGCGTTGGCGGTATATACCGTGATTCCCGTCTTTGTGGGGGCGATTCTCTTTTACAGCAATCGCATGCGCGATGCGGTAGCCCAGCAGCAGCGGCAGATGGGACAGCTGAACAGCCGCTTGCAGGAAAGCGTCACGGGGATCCGCGTGATCAAGGCGTTTGCGGTGGAGCATCAGGAGATGGAGCGGTTTGACGCCGAAAACCAGACGATGCTCAACCGAGATCTGGCAGCGGCGTTACCACAGGCGTATCTGAACCCTATTCTCCTGGTTACCGAAGGTGTTGGCGCGATGGTCCTGTTAGCGGTGGGGGGCATTCGCGTTATGAACGGCGAAATACCCCTGGGAACCCTCGTTGCCTTTGTGGCATATCTGGGCATCATGGGATTTCCACTGCGAATTCTCGCGTTTAACACCGCTATGGTGAACCTGGCGCACGGAGCTGCCGAGCGGGTTACTGAGATCCTGGAACGGCCGGATCAGTTGCGGCACGACAGCGGCGCCCGGCGAACACCAATCGTTGGCGAGCTCACCTTTGACCATGTCTCATTTCGGTATGACCGGGGACCGTGCGTTCTGGACGACGTCAGCTTCTCTCTGCCTCCCGGGAGCCATGTGGGGGTGTTTGGTCTGACCGGATCGGGAAAGAGCAGTCTCATTTCGCTGGTTCCTCGATTCTACCTGCCCACCGAGGGAAGTATCCGAATCGACGGAATACCCATTGAAGAATGGGAGCTCGAGACACTGCGAAGCCAAGTGGGCACGGTGTTGCAGGAGACGTTTCTGTTCTCCGCGACAATTCGGGAGAACATCGGCTTTGGACGACCTAACGCGGACATGGATGCGATCATAGCTGCCGCCACCGCCGCGGAGATTCATGATTTCATCATCTCGTTGCCTGAAGGATACGAGACGCTCGTTGGTGAACACGGAGTCGGGCTCTCGGGTGGGCAGAAACAGCGGATTGCTATCGCTCGGACGATCGTGCAGGACCCACGGATTCTCATTCTTGATGACTGTACCTCCAGCCTCGATGCGGTAACCGAGCGCCACATCCAGGCACAGCTGCGGCGGCTCATGCATGACCGCACAACCATCATCGTGGGACAACGACTGTCTACGCTGTCCCTGGCGGATCGCATTATCGTGCTCAACGATGGCACGGTACAGGATCTTGAGTCCCATGACGTACTCTTACAGCGCAACGAACTATACCGTCGTACCTGGGACCAACAGCGCGCTGCCTCACAGATTGAAACAGGGGAGGAACCCTACCGATGATCACCCGTTCCAGCACGCGGGACCTGCCCCTCCAGGAAGAGCGGAGCGAAGCCACCTTCGATTGGTCGGTTTTTCGTCGACTCATGGCGTATCTCACACCGTATGCAGGCCGTCTGACCGTGATGTATGTGATGGCAGTGATCAATGTTGCCGCTACGATCGCAGTGCCGATTTTGGTACAGCGCGGTATCGACAATCATGTTGCAGTGCAGCGGCCGGAAGGACTGCCCCTCCTCTTGGCAGGAATGGCGGGAGTCCTGGCCGTCCTCTTCGTTTCCGCACGGATTCAGGGGAGCCTGATGATGCGCATCGGGTATCGATTGCTGTACGACCTGCGTCGAGATCTCTTTGCTCATCTGCAACGGTTATCGTTTCGATTTTTCGACACCCATCGCACCGGCCAGATCATGAGCCGGCTCACCAATGACGTACAGGTGCTTGAAGAGCTGCTCCGAGCGGGGCTCGATACGGTTGTGGTGGACGTGCTGATGCTGTTCGGCATCGCAGGTGCGATGATCGTTCTGGATCCACGGCTCAGCTTGATTCTGGTGGTGACGGTGCCGCTCTTCGTATTGATCGTCTTTGGTCTGCAGAGCCGCCTGCGGCGCGCGGGCCGCCGGATTCAGCGCGCCCTCTCCTCGGTGAACGCATTTCTCAACGAATCGATCTCCGGGATCAAGGTGATCCGGGCCTTCGCCCGAGAGGATCTGAACACCGCCAATTTTCGCGCGATCAATGAGGAATACTATCAGGAAACACGTCGATTCTATCCGCTCAACGCGTGGTTCTGGCAGAGCGTGGCCACCCTGGCGCTCGTTGGAACGACCCTCGTCCTCGTGGGAGGCGGCATTCTGCTGGCCTATGGTGGAATTACCATCGGAGTGATCGTGGCGTTTCTTTCGTACGTAAACCGCTTCTTTCAGCCCCTCCAGAAGATCAGCAACATGCTCAATCAGGTGAGTCGGGCCATGGCCTCGGCAGAGCGCATATTTGCAATGATGGACGAACCGGTTGAGGCCGGGGCTCCCTTGGAATGGACCAGCGCTCCCCGGCAGGTACGAGAGTCATCTCAGCCGGCGGAAGTTCGTTTTCAGGACGTCTCGTTCGCCTACAATCCCGATGAACCGGTGTTGCATAGTGTGACGTTTGACGCCGTTCCCGGCGGTATGAACGCGGTGGTGGGGGAGACCGGCTCCGGAAAGACGACAATTATCAATCTTCTGTGTCGGTTTTATGAGGCGGATGCCGGGCTGGTCACGGTGGACGGTACCCCGCTGTCCCAGTGGGATCTTTCTCGATATCGGAGCCGGATCGCCCTGGTTGCGCAGGATGCGGGTGTGTTTTCCGGGACGGTGAGTGAAAACATCAAACTGGGCACCCCCGGAGCCGGGGACGAGGACGTGCGGGCCGTCGCCGCGGAAATGGGAATCGACGAGATTATCCGTTCCTTGCCGAACGGCTACGATACGGAGGTGGGGGAGCGGGGGCGGCTGCTGTCTCTGGGGCAGCGGCAGCTCGTGGCGTTTGCTCGGGCGTTGTTGCGGGACCCCCACATACTCATTCTGGACGAGGCCAGCTCATATATCGATTCCAGCACGGAAGCGATCGTGCAGGAGGCGATGGTGCGACTCAGCCGAAATCGTACCTCCTTTGTGATCGCCCATCGCCTTTCCACGATTCGCAGCGCGGAGCAAATCATAGTGATCGACAACGGTCGGCTGATTGAACGTGGTACCCACCAGCAGCTGCTCTCCACAGGAGGTCATTACTCGACGCTTGTCCGTTCGGCGGGGTAACTTTATACCGCCTATGCACGATCTACACCTGGTCCAGGACACTCACTACGCCTCCCGCGGTCGGGCCCACGAGCTTGCCGTTTTCATTGACAGCGCTTCTTACTTCTCTGCGCTGTACACCGCGATCGCCGCAGCCGAGCGGCGCATCCTGATCGTAGGCTGGAGCCTGGACGACCGAATCCGCTTGGTGCGGGGAGGTGCCGATGAGCGAACCCTGGGCGAGCTGCTGGTACACCGGGCCCGGGAGAATCCATCTCTTCGGATTCAGCTGAGGATATGGCAGGCGCCGGCGGTCTTTGCCGCGGATCAGCACATAACCGCCTGGTTCGAGGGAGAGACCCGGAAGCTTGCTAATCTTGAGCTGGTTCGGGTCCCCGCGGAGTCCGCCTTTGCCGCCCGGCATGAAAAATACGTGATCATTGACGACGCACTGGCGTTTTTGGGGGGTATCGATCTGTCTCACAACCGGTGGGATACCGCCGACCACCACGGGGTTCATCCCGCCCGCACCAACCCGGACGGTGAGCCCTACGTCCCGTACCACGATGTGCAGCTTATGTTCAGCGGCCCCGCGGTGCGAGATCTCTTCACCGTCGCGGTTGGGGATGGCCTGATCAGTGACAACTGGGATCCGCCGGGTGATTCGGACACGGCTCGGGAGCTGTGGCCCCCGGGGGTTCCCGTCGACCTTCGTGACGAAGAGCTTCTGTTTTCCGTCACACGCTCCCATCCCGATAGCACGGAGAACGATGGTACCGACAGCGAGGCCTATCTGCGGCACATCGCGCACCTCTACCGGGACGTAGTCCGAGCGGCGGAAGAGCGCATCTACATCGAGAACCAGTATTTCAGCAGTGACGAAATTACCGAGGCGCTCACCGCACATCTGGAGAACCCAGAGGGCCCGGAGGTGATCATCATCGTTCCCCGGGAGCTGCCGGACGCGCTGGGACGGGTGACGATGGGGGTCAATACGACGGTCCAGCTGGCTCGACTCATCTCCCACGATCGCCACCGCCGGTTGGGGGTATTCCATCGAGTCTCCGCCGACGATACCGCCGCCGATATCAAGGTGCATTCCAAGACCATGATCGTAGACGGGGAACTGATAACGGTGGGTTCGGCCAACATCAGTCGCCGTTCCTTCAGTCTCGATTCCGAGTTGAATGCGACCATCCGCGGTGTCGGGACGGTGGAAGACCGCCTCCTGGCGCAGCATACCGGCCTTGATCTGGAAGAATGGAGATCTCGCGTGACGCAGCACCGGGGATCGCGGCTCTCGGCGATGTATGAGCGCTCCGAGGAATGGAGCGGACTCGAAGACGGCCGGGATCAGATCGTGGCGAACGCTCCTCGTCACGTGCCGAAGGATGTCCTCGAGCGCTTCGACATGGAACAGCCACCGCCCCAGGAAACGGTGTTTCAGCGCATCGTTCGGTCCAACCCGTGGGAGATCATCACCCGCACCAAGCGGGTCTGGGTCACTTCGCTGGTGGCCGTGATGGTCATCGGTGGGCTCTTCTACGCCGCGCGGTCCGACTTCGACATACGCACCGTGCTCCAGAGCATCGAGGAGATAAACAATCAGCGGCCGCTTCTGGGAGTGTTCCTCACGATCGGCGCGTTCTGGCTGACGATGGGAGCCTTTGTGACGATCGTGGTACCGATCGTCTTCTTCTCCGCGCTGCACGGCCCGCTGTTGGGTATCATATACTCAACTGTGGGTATATTTTCCGGAGCGGCGATTTTCTACGGAATCGGCCTGGCGCTGCACAACAGTCCCTGGCCGGATCGCTATCAGGCGGTTCGGCGGGCGAAGGGACAGCTGGAACGGATCAAGCCGTACGGGTTATGGGCGGTAGCAATCTCGAGGATGGTGCCGTCAGGACCATTCCTGGTGGTCAATCTGGTAACGGGCCTCCTCGGTTTCTCTCCCTGGCAGTTTCTTGCCGGTTCGGCGGTAGGGCTCCTCCCGGGCATTGTGGCGTTTTCCATATTCGGCGAGGTGATTCGCAATGTCTTTACCGATCCCGGCATCATGAGCACGATCTGGTTCGTATTGTTTATTGTCGTCTATTTCGCAGCGGTCCGGGGACTCCTGTCGATCGTTCGTCGCATCGCAGCCTGGGTCTCGGGAGATTCCAAAGAGTGACGCACCGGATTATGACCTACAACGCCCACGGCGGAGTCGGTACCGACGGCGTCTACGATCCGGAGCGGATCGGCAGAGTCATCGGCGAGGTGGCCCCGGACATACTGGGGTTACAGGAAGTGCGCCGCAACACAGCGGACCAGGCGGGCGTGGGCGTTATCGAAGTGATTCACCGGGAGCTGCCCGCCTACCAGGTGCTTTTTCTCAAGACCCTCACCGACGAGCGGG
>CAZNRF010000057.1:0-13383 GCA_964575075.1 uncultured Spirochaeta sp.
ACGATGGAGGGCGCACCTGGAACGATGGAACCCGGCTCACCACCTTCGTCGATCTGTCGGATACAGACAATCCCGATCTGTACGATAACCAAAGACCGGACCTGGTCGCCGACCCCGGTGAAAATCAGTTACTCCTCACCTGGGAACGGCGCTTCGAATCGGGTAATCCTCAAGTCTATCTTCTTGGTCTCGACCCCGATGGTGAACGGAACGAGGTAGTCGAGGAGGTTACCGGGCGCTTTGAGCTGGCACGATTTCCGCGCATTGTCCTCGACGATGGGGAGCCGGTGATCGCGTGGTTTACCAATCCTCGAGGAAATAGCCGCGTTGTGCTGGGACGACGGGGAGGCTTTCGATGGAACACGCAGACCCTCAGTCCGAGTGGGGATGAAGCGACCTTTGCTCAGGCGATTTCTCACCGGGATCGTGTTCACGTGATGTGGCAGAGACGCAGCGGTGAGGCGGGGGCGCAGGTGGTGTATGCCGAACCGGACCAGACGGTGGAGCCCCCGACAATTCTTGCGGGCAATTTCCCTACTGATGGTCGAAGCGCCTCCAGCACCGCGGAGTTCCTGTTGCGTGATCCGGATGATGCCTCTGGTATTCGCGGTTACGCCTGGGAGTGGTCTCGGAGCGATCAAGTCCAGGTGGATGAAGAGATCCGACAGCGAGTACCGGATCGACAGGTAGTGGTGCAGGCCGACGAGGATGGCCCGTGGTATCTCCACGTGCGCGCCACCGACTTTGCCGGGAACTGGTCCGAGCCGGTAACCGCGCGCTTTGTTCGGGATACCACACCTCCGGCTCCCGTAACGTTTCCTCCGCCATCGGTTGATGAAAACGGCTACCTTGCATCTAACACGTTTCAGGTAGGATGGAATCCTCCCGAAGATGAGGAGTTCCTCGCCGGCTACAGTGTTCGTCTGGACTATCTCGGTCAGGACACCGCCGAGAGCGATCAATCGCTGCCGACAGCTCCAGCCCCTGCCGGTCCCATGCCACAGCGGGTGACCACCAATGCCGAGAGCATCGGGCGTACGAACGTGGATAATGGCACCTGGTTGCTATCGGTCGCCCCGGTAGACTCGGTTGGTAACGTGGGCGCAGCCCGGACGTTGCCGCTCCGGTTCAACAAATATGTTCCGGTCACAAGGGTGTTTGCAACATCCTTTGATCGGGATCTCCTCGGCCGGTACCGGGTCTCCGTAGTGGGTAGAGGGTTTGACAGCAACGGTTCGATTCGGCAGATCGTTCTGGATCAACAAGGAACTCCGCCGTATGACTACGAGTTCAACGCGTGGCAGGGGGACTTTTCAGTTGAGAATGACCGACGGATCGATGGGCTGGTTCTCTCGGATCTTCCCGCCGGTACGTATCGGTTGGGTCTTCTGCATCCGGAGCGGGGTATGTATATCGCGCCTGAACCGGTCAGGATCGATGACCTCGGGGTGATAAAGTACGGCGATTTCAGTCCGGTATTCGATCCCGCCATGACGATGCGTGATACCGGCTCCTACTTCGCTGATACCTGGGATGTGGCGTTTCTTGTAGCCGTTCTCGCGGCAGCGGCGCTGATACTTATCTCGGCGGGGCGCTTAATTGTGATCGGAGGAGAAATCCGCCGCTTAAACAACGAAGCCCACGCCCTCATTACCGGCCGACGCCCTGTTCCCCAGGGCGTGCGAAAGGATAGGATTCGACGTATGAAGATTCGTGGCGGCGGACTGCGGCTGAAGTTTGCCTTTTTCGTGGTTCTCCTGGTCATCGGGGTGGTAGTCCTGGTTGCGGTGGTATTGGGCCGCAACGTATTGGATCGTCAGGAACAGCTTCTCACGGAAGGGCTGCAGCAGCGGATCGAGCTCCTGGTGGACGGGCAGGTGACCGGTGCCCGGCCCGCTCTGGAGAACCCGGAATCGAATATCGATCAACTGCAGAACGTTGCAACTCAGGGTGAGGCGATGGCCGAAGCGCTGCACGTGACGATTACAGGGATCAACCAGCAGGGCCAGCTTCAGACCATTTACGGTACAACCGATCCGGCGGTGATTTCCGGTAATTCTGAACGAATCGATACCGATAGTTACGTGGTTGGTCTATCGCGCCTCACCGATGAGGCATCCGACGAAATCGCGGAATTGGCCGAGCAACTGAACACCCAGGCCCAAGAGGAGTTGGGCGAGATTCCGGTGGAGTTGGAGCGCCTGTCCCAAGAGGCGCAGGAACTTATCGTCCAAGGGGTGAGTGAGGATCAAATAGAACAGATCGATGAGCAGCGCTCCGAGCTCCTACGACGCGCCCGCGAGCGGTTAGGGGAGATTGCCGGTCCCATTCGGAGCGTTCCCGAGTTTGACTTCACCCGGCTACGCCGGGATGTTACCGACTTTCTGTTTTACCGGCCCGTACTCGACGTGGTTCCCGGTGCGGGGGCGGGATTTGAGGACTTCTATCGGGGCACGGTACGTGTGGCGATTTCAACACAGCTTATCCTCGATGAGATCGCGTCAACCCGCCGCGATCTCATTGTCACAACCGCGCTCATCGCCGCCGCCGCAGTAGGATTCGGAATTCTCGGTGCGTATATCCTCGCCACGATCGTCGTCCGTCCGATCAACCGATTGGTCCAATTGGTGGAGAAGATCGGCGCGACTGAGGACAAATTACAACTAAAAGGAGAGTCCCTGCACTTGGGCACTCGTGATGAGTTGAATGTACTTGCGGAATCGATAAATGACATGGTCTCGGGACTGGTGAAAGCGGCGGAAGCGGATAAAGATCTCAAATTTGGTAAGGAGACGCAGAAGGCGTTCATTCCGTTGCAGGCGATTTCGGAAGATGTAAAGCGCACCTTTGGTGAGATGCAGGCGGAGCATGTGTACTTCTTTGGCTACTACGAAGGTGCAAAGGGTGTATCCGGAGACTACTTCACCTATCAGAAACTGAGCGACCGCTATTACGCGATGATTAAGTGCGACGTCGCCGGAAAGGGAATTCCAGCGGCGTTGATCATGGTCCAGGTCGCCACGGTCTTTCAGGATTACTTCCGGGGCTGGACACCCAAGAGCCCCGGCCTGGACGTCTCATCGTTGGTGCTGCGCATCAACGACATCGTCGCGGAACGACAGTTCAAGGGACGTTTCGCCGCGCTGACCGCCGGAATTCTGGATGTGCAGAAAGGCGCGTTTTATCTTGCCAACGCCGGTGACAATCAACTTCACATGTTTCGAAGTGCATCAAAATCGGTGGAACAGCTTACGATTCCGGGAGGACCGGCGGCTGGTACGTTCTCCAGTAACGATCTGCCGATCAGCTTCCCCCAGGAAATGCGCACCGTTGATCGCGGGGACATGCTCTTGCTCTTCACCGATGGATTGGAGGAAGCAAAGCGACTTCTCCGCGGTCGAGATTGGCAGCGATTCACCGTAACGCAAGAGATGATCGACCAGGGGACCGTCGACGAGCGCCTCTCTCCTGATGAAGACGGCGAGGAGTTCACCATTGAGCGGGTTCATCAAATCGTCTCGGCGGTAGAAAGTCGTGGAACCTACAAGCTTGAGAAGATCATGGATCCCAGTGACCGGGATGACCTGGTCTTCGACTTTTCCGGTTGTGACAACGTTGCGCGGGACACGGTGTTGGCAGTTGTTGCGGCGGAGCGTATCTTTCGCCTGGTTCCACATCCCGAAGCGGGGCCCGATGATAGAGTCGCTATCGACCGCGTGGTACTGGACTTCCTCCGGGAGCACTTTGTTCCATTCGGTGAGTACTTTGCTCATCCGGTGGTTCCGTTCAGCGAAGACGATGGTACCAGCGAATACGTGAGTTTTAGTCATCTCATGGAAGACGAGCAATTTGACGATCTGACGATGCTTGCCGTCCGGCGCGAATAGCCCGCAGGCGGGTGCGCTCAGGTACTCCGCTGTAAGAGGGCAAACAACTGTACTGCAGCAGGGACAACCGTACCATGGTCGATCTTCTCCCGCATGGACGGTTTTATCTTGCCGCTCCGCACCTGTTTTGCCAGGGACCGATACCGAGGGGAGGCGATCATCTGACGAAGATGCTCCTGTAGTTCCACGGTCTGGGAGGGGTAGGTGTGGCGTAAGTGGATCGCCTTGTCGGCCAATTCCTCGGAGAATTCTCCAGTAGTTTCGGGCAACGTCTCTACTTCATGGAGAATCGATTCCACTTCGTGCACGAAGGGATCCTCTGAGAAGACGACTCCATCAACTTTGGCGCGGAGCGCAACCCGACGTTGGGAGGCTGCACCGGACTGCTCGAACCGACGCCCCGCTATGATAAACCCAAAGATGCCGACGCCTAGACCAATTAGAACCTCGTCAATGATCGGAAGGGGATCACGAATGACCAGTGCCATAAAAAGATACGCTATCAGAAAGAGACCGGCGGCGATCAGAAATCGCGGAATAAACCGGCGCTCGTTGCTCCAGTCCCGCACGTCTTGCTCAATCCGTCGATACAGCTCATTGCGGAGCATCGTGATCGATTCCACCCGCGGTTCTCTGCCGTACCGGCCTATGAGATCCGTTTGTTCCGCCTGCTGCAGCATGCTGCCGGGCTTGGTAAGGGGATGAACGAATAGGGCGGTGCCATCCCGCCGGCCGAGATGATAAATGGTGATCGTACCCAGCGTCTGCATAGCGTGAAAGTACGTGTCCCGGCGGACGGAGTCAACAGACGGTTTACGCCTGCTCCCGATGCACGAGGTCAGGAGAGAACGCTGGAAGACATACCGACCAATACTCGGCCTCTTCATCGAAGGGATTCGAATATCGCACACGGGTGTGTGCCGGTACCAGAAGACTCTCTCCGGCGGAGAGCGTTATCGGCCCATCGGGTAGCTCGATTCGCTTCTTTCCACGAACCATAAGGGTGTACTCGTCAAACTCCGGCGTCTGCGCCGGTTCAGCCCATCCCGGCGGCGCCACCATACGGGCGACACTGGCTTTGCTGGAGCCGGTTGCAGCGTGACCGAAGTGCTCCTCGATCGTTTTGCCATCGGTGGTGGGAATTCTGATTGGGTTTATCTGATGAAACGGCTGTGCTGTCATATTGCGTAGAGCGTGCCATAGACGGCTGCTTGTGTCAGCAACCTCCCTGGGCTATCTTTTCGGTATGAGAGAGATTCCCTACGATACAACCGTTGTCACCGGTGCCCTCCCGTTCGAGCTGGGCGGAGATACCCGAAAACCGACGATCCTCTTGTTTCACGGATTCACCGGGTATCCCGGGGATATGCGCTATCTTGCCGGACGACTGAACGAGGCGGGATATACCGTGGTGGTGCCTCGACTTCCGGGCCATGGGACAAACCACGAGGACTTCCAGGGCACGTCGGCGCGAGACTGGTGGCGGAAGGCGGCTGATTCGTATCTCGAGGTTGCATCGCGATACAACCACGTTGTAGTGGGCGGACTCTCTATGGGCGGGCTCCTGGCGACGATGGTGGCGGGGGCGTTTCCCGTGGATGGGCTTCTCTTGTTTGCGCCCGCGTTCCGAGTAACCCGGCGGTTGGTTGCGTTCACACCGCTGTTCAGATTCTTCGTACCGCCCCTCCCGGTGAAAGAGCCTGAACGGTACGACGATGCGGAACGGCAATACCTGGCCGACGAATACTGGAACTGGCAATGGCCGGCGCAAACCGCATCGCTGTACGCGCTTATGCGGAAGGGCCGTAAAGAACTATCCGCGGTGGACGTGCCCACCCTCACGGTCGTCTCTGAACGTGACGAGACGGTGCCGATTCGCGTCGCCGAAGAGATCGACGAGCGCCTCGCAGGGGAAAGCCACTACGTGCTGCGACTGTCCGAATCCGGACACGTGGTTACCAACGGTAGTGAACGCGAAACGGTGGCCGACGCCGTGGTGCAATGGCTTGCGGGAGAGGAAGGGGAGGAGTAGCTTCCTCCAAAACCGGCGGCTCAGGCGAGCACTGCGATGAAACGGTTTTACTGCGAATACTGCGGCGCGGAAGTGAACGAACAGGATGACGTCTGTTCGAACTGCGGTGCCGTCTTTGTGGCGATCAAATGCCCCCGGTGCGGCTATCGGGACAAGCAACACCGATTTCGCAATGGGTGTCCGGAGTGCGGCTTCTTGTCCGACCTTCCCGAGGGTACCGATGAATGGGCGGCCGTGTCCGGAGGCGGGGGTGCCACACAACAGCGGCGCAGCATGCCCTCATGGCTGTTCTGGGTTATTCTGGCGGTGCTGGGCGGTTCGTTTGCTATCCTGGCGCGAATTTACGCCCAGTTGTCATGACCGTACCGGAGTGCAGTGGGGCTGATCAGATGCCGATAGTCAACTATATGAGGCGTGAGGATCCCATACATTTTTTTCGGGACGTATCCCTTCGATCGATCATGCTTTTGGTGTGCTTCACGATAGGGAGCGTGGTGCATCTACCGGCCCAGGAGGTTGGGACCCAAGGCGACGTAGAAACGACGCTCCGCCGGGGCTTTCGCAATCTTCTGCTGGGAACTCCCTTTGGTGAGGTGCAGGAGTTGCTCCAGAATGACCCGGCGTTCCAGTACCGTGGCGAGCCTGATGTTTCTCTCCGCCTGTCTGATGGGGGCACGGTAATTGATACGCGAGGGCGGGTCTACATGGATCGGGGTATCTTTCAGTTCCACGAAGCGCAGTTGTTTGCCATCGCCCTGTATCTGGACCGAAGTCGTCTTGACTACTTCCAACTCTACGAGCAATTTCGTGAACGCTACGGTGACCCGGTAGCCCTTGATCCCCGGCGCGCACTGTGGGAAGACGGGCAAACCAGGATCGAGCTGGAGCGGCCGCTCACGGTGCGGTATCTTGATCTCGAAACGTTTGAGGCGAGGCGGCGAGAAACCCGGACGGAGGAAGCTGCCGAGGACATCACCCGGGAACAGTTTCTCGAGGAGTTTTAATGAAGCCAATAGTAGCAACGTGCAGGGATCTGTGCTTGGGCGGACATCGTCTTGTGACACTCGCGATAACACTTCTGGTAGCTGGACTCACCAGCTGCGCCGGAGAAGAAACGATCGCCCTTCCCGTGGGAGACCACACCTTTCATGTGGAGATCGCCGATACTCCGGAGAGTCGGCAGCAGGGACTCATGTTCCGTGAGGAGTTAGGTGAGGATGAAGGAATGTTATTCGTGTTTCCCGATTCCCGGATTCGCAGTTTTTGGATGAAGGATACCTCCTTACCCCTCTCGATCGCGTATATCTCCGCGCGGGGACGGATTTTGGAGATTCGCTCCATGGTCCCGTACTCTGAGGAACCGGTGCGTTCACGATTTCCGGCCAAATACGCGCTCGAGGTGAACCGGAACCGCTTCTCCGAAGTAGGGGTGAGCGAGGGGGACGACATCGATCTCTCAGTGCTGCCCTAGTCGGCTTAGTCGGGAATCGCCCGGGAATCGTACCTGGTATCATGGTCCCCCTGATCCACCGCCGTTTTCGTCGGTGAGATCCGGGAACAACTCAAATGATGGTGGGCTATCCTCGTCCACCGGCTGATTGGCCAGTATTTCAACTTTGCGTTCAATTCGTTGCAGTTCCGAATCCAGCGCTCGAGCGAGTTTTACCCCCTCTTCAAAGAGCTCGGCTGCTTCATCCACCTGAATCGAGCCGTCTCGCAACTGCTCAGCGATTTCCTCCAGCCGTTGAAGCCGTTGTTCGAAGTCACTCATCCTGCGTCCTCTCCACCGTTATTGACTCATCTGAGAATTGTACGCGTAGCACATCCCCCGGTTGCGTTCCTTCGGCCCTCGTAACGATAGTACCCGTCTCGGCGGAACGAATCACCGCGTAGCCCCGCTGCAGCGCGAGAAACGGCGAAGCTCCCTCTACGCGCCCCTGAGCAAGGCGCAGACGAGCGCGTTTTCGTTCCAGAAGGGCCGCTATCCGTTCCTGGAGTGCCTGTTGTGCCTCATCAAAGCGTTGATACCACGGCTGCAACAGGTTGCGAAACCGGTAGCGGAGTTCGGGCTCCGCTACTTGGTTATATCGATTGCGCAGTGTCGACAATCGTGTGCGGAATGATCCCACCGCTGAAGTAGCAGCCCGTTCGATTCTCAGATTCACCTCGACCGCTCCTTCTGAGACGATCTCTGCCGCCGCGGAGGGAGTCGGTGCACGGAGGTCCGCCGCAAAGTCACTCAGCGCCCAGTCTACCTCGTGTCCCACCGCCGAAATCACCGGAGTGTTCGATTCGGCGATCCCCCGCACCACCTGCTCATCACTGAACGGCAGGAGGTCCTCCACCGACCCTCCGCCGCGGGTGACGATGAGGACATCTGCAAGGCGGTGATCGTCTGCATATCGCAGGGCCCGCGCGATTTCCGCGGCGGCGGTACCGCCCTGTACGGTAGCGGGGATAATCCGCACATCCAGAGGCGGCGCCCGTCGATGAAGGACGTGCAGAATGTCACGGATCGCGGCGCCGGTCGGAGAGGTGATCACCGCAATGCGCCGCGGAATTCGTGGCAGTGGCCGCTCTCGGTCAAAGAGGCCCTGCTCAGCGAACCGACGTTTTCGCTCTTCAATCAGCGCCAATATCTGACCGGTGCCGGCTCGCTTCATGGATCGCACTACCAGCTGATAGGTGCCCCGCGGGGCGTACACGGTCACGGAGCCACGAACCTCAAGGACGTCCCCATCCTGGGGATTGAAGTCGAGGCTCTGTGCGTTACCGTGAAACATTACGCACGGTAAAACGGCGCGCTCATCTTTCAGGCTGAAATACAGATGCCCCCGGGCGGATGGTCGAAAGTTGGAGAGTTCTCCCTCAACGGTGATCCAGGAAAATCCCGCTTCAAGTACGTCTTTCAGCTCGCCGGTAAGGTCTGAGACGGTATATACCGTACGAGGTTCCATGGACTGGAGGCTACCCCACACCTCATGACACACTCAAGGCCTGTCGATACACTATGCAGCGATGGATTACCTGGTACTGCATGCCCCGAGGCTTTCCCGATACCTGGAACACCCGTTTCCGGATGGGAGCACCGCACTTGACCATATCGCTCGCCGGGTCGAGCTTCTCCGGCCCATGCTCTCATCGACGGCGCCGGTCTACGTGCTGTCGGCGGAAGCTCCGGGAGGTACCGCCGTTCCCGAATCGTGGAACATTGTTGTTGTTACGAGTGAAGATTCGACGAGTCCGTCCAGCGCGGCCGCGTTTCGAGCTCTTGATGAATCACTCCCTCGGGAAGAGGGATCGGTACTGGTGAGCGCCCTGGATGCCCCGTTTTTTGATGTGGCCCTCGCGCGTTATCTCTATATTTTGCATCGGCATGCGTGGTGCGATTATACCTTTGGGGATGGGTTTCCCGTCGGCTATTCGGTGGAAGTTCTTCGGCGGGGGATTCTGCCGTCTCTTGCCCAGCTGGCGGAGGCCGGCGATCAGCGATGGACGCGGTCCTTCGTTTTTGACGCGTTGAGCAGTGATATAAACGCGTTTGACGTAGAAACGGAAGCTGCCACCGAGGATCTGGCGATGCTGCGTCTCTCTCTTACCGTGGATACCCAAGCAAATTTCCTGCTCTGTCGGAGGCTTGTGGAGCGAGGCGTGGCTAATCCCTCGGATCCCTCGGATGCCCCCGATCCGTCCCGGGAGCGCTACGACCACCTCAATGTTCCACTGCTGTCGACGGTGCGGGATGATCCCTCCCTGGGAAGAACGCTTCCGTATTATTACCAGATTCAGGTTACCGATGAGCTTTCCCAACGGCCAACGTACCTTCCGTGGAATGATCCGGTACTTGGTGCACAAGAACCAGGATCGGGGAACTTTCTCGCTCCTGGTGACTGGGATCGGCTTATCTCGCAGATCGCGGAGGTCACTCCGGAGGCGGTACTCAGCATCGGGTACCGCGGTGAACCGGGGCTGCACCAGGACCTCCCTCATCTGGTGCAAACGGTTGAGCAATACCCGGCTCTTCAGCTGTACGTTGAAACCAGCGGAATCGGGTGGACGGAGCGGAATATCGAGGCTCTTGATTCCTCGGCGGTGCAGGCGGTGATCGTGGAACTGGATACGATCGACCCAGAGCGCTACCTCGAACTGCGAGGCGAAGGGCTCACCGAGGCATCAGAGTTCATTGAGCGGATTCGTCGGATCATTCCCGGCAAAGTGTTTGTACAGGCCACCCGCCTCAAAGAAACCGAGTGGGAGCTGCAGTCGTTTTTTCACCACTGGGACAAGGTAGATGGGGTGAAGCCGCTGATCCAAAAGTACAATTCCTGGGCAGGTCGGTTGCCGGATCGTAGCGTGGTGGAAGGGCCCCCGCTTCATCGTATTCCGTGCTGGCATTTGCAACGGGATATGGTCATTCTCATGGATGGTTCCGTACCCCGCTGTTTTCAGGACCTGCCGATAGAAGAATATCGGGGAAACGTGTTTTCCGACGGTGTGGAAGCGGTATGGCGGCGTGGTGCAGAGGAACATGCCGACCATGCCCGCGGTACCCTGGCGCCAATCTGTGAGAGATGTGATGAATACTACACGTTCAACGCCTGAAATGGACGAGCGGTTTACAATCGTCGGCACCCCACGACGCGAGGGCCGTCCCGGTACGGTGGGAGTTTTGCTGTTGAATCGAAGTTCCCGACTCCTGCGGAGAACGTTGATTCAAGAGCTTGTTGACAAAGGCTTCTCAGAGATCGTTTCCGTGGAGCCCCGGGAGCATTCGTACACCGTGGAGGCGTTGGCCCAGGAATTTCCGCAAGTACGATTCCTCCTCCTGACCCGGGAGCTCAACACGGGTGCTCAGATAAATCTCGGAATGCGGCATCTCGATGCGGATCGAGCTTTGGTGCTGTGGTCAACTATGGAACCGCCCAGCGGCGTGGAACGGGCGGTGGCCCACCTCAAGGAGCGCACCGTGATCATCGCGCCGCAACTTCGCGGGGAGCGGGGAGAGGTGCTGCCCGTGCTCCAGGCACCGGCATTGCAGCGCCGCAGTCTGCGCGTTCTGTCCTTGCCGCTACGCACTGACCGCTCAGCCACATTGTTTCCATTCGATTTCGTGGGACTCTACGATCGGAATCTATTTCTCCGGTTCGACGGATTCGATGAGGAAATCCAGAATCCATTCTGGCAAAAGCTTGATTTTGGGTTTCGGACTCATCTGTGGGGAGGCCGGATATTCGCGGTATCCACGTTTCGGGCATCCTACCAGACGATGCCGGAACCGGAAGACCAGACCAGTGATCGAAGCTACGCCCGCTTCTTTGCCAAGAATCTGGCGATACGCGTTACCACCGAAGGCGCACAGATCCCGAAGCTCCACTTCATCGCGTTCGCCTTCCGCTCGGGATTGGGCATTCCCCGCTCGATTTCGGTGTTTCGAGCGGTCCGGCGGTGGTTGCACCTTTACCGTCACCGGTTTCTGGCCGATCCTCGTACTATGGTAGAACAATGGAGCGTGGATCATGTCTAAAAGTGCCGTCTTCCTGCAAGTACGCCTTTCGTCGACGCGACTTCCCGGTAAGGCTCTTTTGCCGCTGGCGGATAAACCGGTGATCGCCCACGCCATGGAGGCTCTTGCGAGTCTTCCAGTGTCGGTCCACGCGGTTCTCACCGACGAGGCCAGCGCGGAAAAGCTCCGGCCGGTTGCTGCTTCGTGCGGATACGATCTGTTTTGTGGCGATCCCGATGATGTTCTGGAGCGATATTGCGCTGCCGCCCGGTTTTTTTCCGTTGATACAATTGTGCGTGCTACAGGCGACAATCCCCTGGTGTCCGCTGCGGCCGCCCGAGAGGCGATGCACCTCCAGGGTGTCACCGATGCGGACTACGCCGGCATTACCGGGACGCCCTACGGCACCGGGGTGGAAGTTGTGCGGGCCGAGGCGCTTCTCGACCTCCGGCAGTATTCGCACGACCCATTTCATCGGGAGCATGTAACGCCGGGAATTTACCAGAACCCGGACCGCTACTCCGTGATCACGCGACCAGCCCCCTCTTCCGTTCGGGTGCCTTCAATGCGCGTTACCCTTGATACCCTTGATGATTACCACTACATTGCGGAGCTCTTTGAAGCACTGTACCGAGGTGAACCTCTTGAATTGCCCGAGCTCGTAGCCTATGGACAGAAACAGCATCGAACCAGCGCATAAAACCGTTCTTATTGTCTCCGAACATCGCCGAGGGCATGGCACCGGCCATCTGTACCGGTGCGCTCGCCTTGCCCGGGAACTGGAGGGCGATCTTGAATGGCTGCTTCCCACCAATGGCGGAAGGGACACGCGCGGACGGACGGAAGTGCAGAAGATGGTCGGAATCTCGGATCTTCCCGTCCGATGGGTGGATCAGCCGGAGGGTCCGTATGATCTCGTTATCGTTGATAAGCGCACCACGACACTCGAGGAGCTTCGTACCTTCCATTGCCGCGGTATCCTGATCGGCATCGACGTGGGTGGTGAGGCCCGGGATTACGTGCACTATGCAATCGACACGCTGGAGCCACCACCGGGAGTAGGATGTGCGAATATCACCGACACCGGGCTCCTGCATCTCCCGGAACACATTCGTGACGACTGGCCCCGGGAGATACGGTCGGTACTTGTTGTGTTTGGAGGCGAGGGCAACGATATCGAGGCAATAGAGTGTGCCCGCCACGTTGCGGCATCGGGTGATTGGGTCGTTACTGCGGTGAATCACGGCGATCAGGACGTGCCGGAGGGTGTGATCTCGCTCCAAACCCGGGGTGAGCTCCCGGACCAATTGCACCGATTTGATGCCGTGATTACCCATTTCGGCCTCACCGCCTACGAGGCAACCTGGGCCCATGTGCCGGTGATACTTCTCAATCCTACTGCGTATCATGAGCGGCTCGCACGAAGCGCCGGATTTGTAACCGTACGTTCCGTCTCCGAAGGGATCCGGCGCCTCCGTGATGTGGCGACCCTCATTGAAGCGGGGCGGCGTATACGTCCCAAGGGGCGCAGTAGCCTCGTTCATCTCATCAATGAATTATCCATTCCGGTACGAACGACTGCCCCGGTTACGGGTGAACGGCTTCTTCTTGCCATTCAGCGGTTCGGTGAGCGAACGTTCTTCCAGGAGGAGCCCACCAGACTCATCTTTATGCAGCGATATCGTCCGTCGCGATTGTCGTATGATCATGACTACTTCTTTACGGACTACCAGAAACAGTACGGCAAGACCTACCTGGAAGATTTTCCCCACATCAAGGCGATGGGGGAACGCCGGATTGCGGACATTTGTCGGTATGCCGGCGAGACATGTGAATCTTTGACGGCCAAGTCACGACCGTCTCGCCTGTTGGATGTAGGGTGCGCCTATGGGCCATTTCTACAGGCCGCGGCTGATGCAGGATTTGACCCCACAGGGATCGACATATCTCAGGACGCCGTC
>CAZNRF010000058.1:0-13350 GCA_964575075.1 uncultured Spirochaeta sp.
GGGGTGGCTGAGTGGTGCGCGTGTGGTGGCGGTCGGCGGTGTTGCGGACGGGGGCGGGGGGGTGGGGCCGGGAGGGAGAGAGGGCGCGGCGCACCGGGCGGCAGTGGACGTGGCTGGTGGGGAGGGAAAACGAAAGGCTATTCTGGTGGCCGCCGGTAGGGGTGCCGATCACATACACCCCCGGAACGTTGGTCTCCATCGTGGCTTCGTCATGGACCGGGCGCTCTTCCGGTCCGGTCCGTCCCACGCCCAACTGATCATACAAGGTGTAGTCCATCTCGAATCCGGTGGCGAGATACACAAAGTCTGAGAGGATCCGGCGGCCGTCTTTCATAATTGTTACCCCCGGGCGGAACTCGCCGGGCTCGCTCTCCGGGAGGAACTCGATCTGCCCCTTCTCGATGAGCAGGCGCGCCTCCAGGAAGAGCCGGGAAATGGTCACCGACTCATCCAGGGCGGCGCGACGGTAGCTGAGCGTCACCTGCGCCCCCGCCCGCCAGCAGCGGACCGCCGCCTCAATGGCGGAGTTGCGGCCGCCTACAATCAGGAGGCGCCGCTGAAAATACTCGTGGGGATCGCGCCAGAGGTGCGTCACGTGGGGCAGATCCTCTCCCGGCACGTTGAGCCGCCGGGGAAGATTGAGATCACCGGTGGCAAGGATGATCGTCTTCCCGCGGTATTCATGAGTGCTGCCTGCCAGATCCCGCGTGACCACCGTGAAGTCTCCCTGGTGTCCGCGGGTTTCAACCACCGGCTCATAGGTACGCACCTCCAGGTTCAATGTCTCCACGAGGTGCCGCAGATATGAGAGGTACTCTTCCCCGGTGGGAATCGCCTGGTCCGGGCTGTGGATCGGTATTCCCGCGATAGAGATCCACTCCGGGCTGGAAAAAAACCGGGTGAACCGCGGCCAGTGACGAATCGCCTCCCCTACCGTTCCCGCCTCCAGATGCACGTACGTATACCCCGCGCGCGTCAGCACCGCCGCCATTTCCAGACCGATTGGTCCGGCTCCGACTAGAATCGTATCGTAGATCATACGCCGCAAGATACTCACCCAATTCGCTTTTGCTCAAATAGGACAGCTGTAGTATGGTACAGATGGTGGCACGACGGTACTGGATGCTGGCAACGTTCCTGGTGACTCTCTCGTGTACTCCGGCCGATACCGACGTATCGGTACTCCACGGCGCGGGGGACGCGGCGGGGACGGTCTTTTCCGACGCGTACTCGCTGGTGGGCTCATGGGATCTCTACCGCGGTGAGATCGAGCCGCCGGACAAAGGAGACAGGCATGTGCGCGCCCGGCGCATCCGCCTCGAGAACGGCCGCTATATCACTGATGACAACGAGCGCATCGTCGCCGGCCCGATCCCCCACCGGGTGACGCTCACCGGGGTGCCCGCAACGCCTCCCCTTGGGATCTATATCCCGCCGTCGTCGGCGACAATGAGAGCCTGGGTAAACGGCGAGTCCTCCGATCCGTTTAGAGGGTTTTCGATCATTCCACTGCTTCCCGATCGTTCCGGAACGGTTGAGCTTGCTATTCTCACCGACGGGTACTACTACCCCCGAGAGGGACTTATGCGAAATTCCCCTCTTGTTGGGCCCCTCTCGGAATTGCTCCATGTAACGGGGCGGCGCATGTTCTGGGACGGCTTGTTTGTGGGAGTTCTGCTGATTCTCGCGGGGTATCATGTTCTACTGCGGATTGCGCGGAGTCCCTCATTCGCGCGATCGGTTCCCACGCTGACCCTGGCGGCAGTTCTGCTCCTCCTGGCGTTCAGAATTCTCCTGCTCGAAGGAACGATGCTGCTGGGAACCATTCCCGGCCTCGGAGTAGCGGGGCATCTGCGTCTCCGCGGGCTGGTCGTGTACCCGCTGTTGGCACTCTATATCCGATATCTGAGCTACATGTTCCCCGGCGAGTACCAACGCACCGCCTCAGGTTGGCTCGAGCGGGCCTCCTGGGCGTGGTTTGGTGTGTCTCTGATCGTCCCGGGCCGGTGGTGGATGGATATACTCTTCGCCTGGCTGCCGGTGTTGGCGGCGGCACTGGGAATCAGCGGATTTACCCTGTTGCGGGCGTGGCGGGCGGGAAGAAACTCCGCTCAGCTCGTAACGCTGGCAGTGGTGGTGGTGGTGGTGGGAGCACTTACGGAGGGTGCCCGCTGTGCCGGGTGGATCGCCTCCAATATCACCCCGCTCCCGTTGACGGCGGTCGTGTTTGGTGGGCTTAGTTCCCTGGCACTGTCCCGGAGAGTGTTCGAAATGCGCATCTCCCTGGCTCATTTGCGGGAACAGGCGGACCATGACGGTCTCACCACCCTGTATAATCGTCGGACCTTGGACAGCAAGCTCGAAGAGGAATGGGCGAGGCATATTCGATCCGGCGAATCCCTGGCGGCGATTATGGTGGACATCGATTCTTTTAAGCCGTACAACGACACATGGGGTCACCAAGCGGGGGACCAGGTACTCCGAGAGGTCGCACGAACGCTGGCTGAGAACGCCCAGCGGGCGGGAGATGTCGCGGCTCGATACGGCGGTGAGGAGTTCTTTCTCCTCCTTCCCGGCACTACCGCTCGTGCCGCCTATCTTGTGGCAGAGCGGATTCGCGAGGCGATGCACCGGAACGCCCTGCCGCATCCTGCTGCCGAGGGCGGTATCGTCACCGTGAGTCTAGGGGTCACCGCCGTTATTCCCGAACATGACGAACATGGACCACGGGGCTACCAGGCGCTGGTGGAGGCGGCGGATCGGGCGCTGTACGACGCGAAGCGCGACGGGAGGGATACCGTGCGCACTGCCAGTGTAGAAGGGGCTACCGGAGGCCGAAATCCTGAACGGTATAGTTGAGGTAGGTGGAGCGGGGACTTGCCGCGTATCCGATGCCAACGACGCGGTACGCCGGAGAGAGCATATTGCGCCGGTGCCCAACACCGGGAACCCCTTCATTGACGGCGAGGCGAAGCACGAACAGCCGGGCGGCCCGAGCAGGGTCAACCGATGCTTCGAGGTTCACCGAGCGGCCGGCGGCGACGTTCTCGCCACCGTAGGCGTGGTACCCGACCGCCCGGGCGCGCTCCCGGGGTGTACGATCGGCGCAATGCCCCCACCGGTCATGGGTGGCGAGATGAACCGCATACTCCTGGGCTGCCCGGCAGAGGGGGCGATTGAGCTTCAGCGGCGGAACCGGCAGATGCGCCATAAGATCATCGTACGCACCGTTATCGGTTCCGGCGCGGTAGTCGGCCCGGAGTCGAGTCTCCGCGTATTCTCGCGGCGCGGTTCGCAGGAAGTTGAGTTCCGCTAGGGAGACGCGCTGGAATAACGTATACACCTGTGTTGTTACACTGCTGCCTTCCATTGTGATCGTCCAATAATGCCACGAATCGCCGGTATTTTCGAATCATCGTTGACAGCAACGGCGGAGTGCGGTAAAGTTAAGTCAGCCTAACTAAGGCAATCACCACTAACTCACAAGCGGAGGTTTCTCATGCCCGCATTAAGCGACTTAGGTCGTGGCGACCGAGGTGTCATCTCGGGATACGCCGATAGTTCACGCGAATACCGTGCCAAGCTCCTGTCCATGGGGCTCACACCCGGTACGGAGTTCTCTATTGTCCGGTACGCGCCGATGGGAGATCCCATCGAAATTGAAGTGCGCGGCTACCGCCTGTCCCTGCGCCGGGCGGAAGCTTCAGTTGTGGAGGTGAACCAATGAGTCGCACCATCGGCATCGTGGGCAACCCCAACTGTGGCAAAACGACGCTCTTTAACGCCCTCACCGGCGGCAACCACCGGGTGGGCAACTGGCCCGGGGTAACAATAGAGAAGAAGGTGGGGGAGATTCCGCTCTATGCCCCCTCTCTCGAGATGGCGGTCGGCCGTCGAAGCACTGCTCCCGACGGAACCTCCACAGCGGACACCGCCACCGCCGAGGCTCCCGCTGCCATCGCCGGTCGGCCGAAACTGGTAGACCTGCCGGGCATCTACTCCCTCAATGCGGTGAGCCAGGACGAGGTGGTGGCGCGCAACTTCCTGCTCTCCGGTGATTATGACCTCATCATTAACATCGTGGATGCCTCCAACCTGGAGCGCAATCTCTTCCTCACCCTGCAGCTAATTGAGATGCGGGTACCCGTGCTGGTCGTGCTGAATATGATGGATCTGGCTGAGAACAACGGACTCAAGATCGATCCTCACCATCTCTCGCAGCATCTCGATTGCCCGGTGGTAGCGCTGCAGGCCAACCAACGCCGCACGGTGGAGGCACTCAAACCGGTGCTTCGGGACGCGCTGGATACGCCGCGCCCTTCCACTGCTCGGGTAACCTATCCTGAGCCGGTAGCGGAGCAAATCGCTCGCTGGCGGGAGCGGCTGGAACCGGCGGTCGGTCGCCTTGGGTTCCACCCGGAGTACGCTGCGGTGCGGCTGATCGAAGGAGACGGCTGGATCGGCGGCATGGTAGAGCGGCTGGGGCTTATCGACCATGAGGAAGTGGCGGAGGTTCGCGGTACACTGAGCGAACGGGTTGGTGAAGACCTGGACATCGTCATCGCCGATGGGCGCTACGGCTTCATTCACGGCGTTGCCCGGGATGTGGTAACGAAAAAGGTCACTCGGGAGTCGCTGACGGACCGGATCGACCGAGTCGTCATGAGTCGGGTTCTCGGTATTCCCGTGTTTCTCGGGGCGATGTACCTGGTGTTCTGGGCCACGATCTCCGTGGGGGGCGCGTTTATCGATTTCTTTGATATCGCCGTGGGCACCATCTTCGTGGACGGCTTCGGCGCGCTCCTGGAGGCGATGGCCGCCCCGCAGTGGCTGGTGGGTATACTTGCCGGCGGCGTGGGGGCCGGAATCCAGACGGTTGCCACCTTCGTCCCGATCATTTTCATGATGTTTTTCATGCTCAGTTTGCTGGAAGACTCTGGATACATGGCGCGGGCGGCGTTCGTCATGGATCGCCTCATGCGCTGGGTGGGACTTCCGGGTAAATCGTTTGTGCCGCTTCTGGTGGGGTTTGGATGTACCGTCCCGGCGATATCCGCAACCCGCACCTTGGAGAGCCGTAAGGACCGGTTTATGACGATCTTTATGTCGCCCTTCATGAGTTGCGGCGCGCGGCTGCCGGTGTATGCGCTTTTCGCGGCAGCCCTGTTTCCCGCGCACGCCGGATCGTTGGTGTTCGGCCTGTACCTGCTGGGAATGGTTCTGGCGATTATCACCGGTCTCGTTCTGAAGCGGACACTGTTTCAGGGGGAGTACTCACACTTTGTGATGGAGTTGCCGCCCTACCACGCCCCGCGCATCGGCGCGATCCTGCGCCTCTCGTGGTTGCGGTTGCGCGTCTTCGTGAAGCGCGCCGGGATCACCATCACCATGGTGGTGACGATTCTGGCGGTGCTCAACTCATTCGGCACCGACGGTACCTTCGGCAACGAGGACACCGACCGCTCCGTCCTCGCGGGAATCGGGCGCGCGGTAACCCCCGTCTTCGAACCAATGGGCATCGAATCGGACAACTGGCCGGCCACGGTGGGGCTCTTTACCGGGCTCTTTGCCAAGGAAGCGGTTGTGGGAACGTTGAGCGCCCTGTACTCCCAGAATGAAGCTGGTGATGGTGGAGAGCCCTTCGACCTGTGGGGTGGCCTGGGAGCGGCGTTTGCCTCTATTCCCGACGCCTTTGCGGGTCTCGGCGGAGCGCTGAGAGATCCGCTGGGCATGGGGATCGTTCAGGAGTCTCCGGCGGGTGTTTCCCAGGAGCTGGCGGTGGACGACACCCTCTTCTCCAGGATGCGCTCCATGTTTACCCCAGGCGCGGCGCTGGCGTACCTCGTCTTCGTCCTGGTCTATTTTCCCTGTGTTGCCGCTCTGGGCGCCGCAGTCCAGGAGATGGGGGTGGGCTACGGCTCACTCTTGGCGGGGTATCTTACCGTTCTCGCCTACATCCTCGGGGTGCTGGTGTACCAGTTCATCGCCGGCCCGCAGCTGGTGCCGGTACTGGGGGCGCTCATCGGCCTGGGGGCGATCTGGCTCCTGTTTGTCGTGATCGGGCGCCGAAGCCGGGCGCAGCAGGCGATGGAGTAGCGTCAACGGGAACGGTGGCGCCGTTCGGCGGCGTGTCTCAGGCGGAACTCCGCCGAGGCAGCCGCCCGCCGGCCGGCGCATCTCTCCTTCATCACTCGGGTCCCCGGCGAGAGGCGTGCAATCAGCTCTCCGGCCTCGGCCGGCGCTCGGCCAGCATGAGCACGCTCACGGTGACGGCCACCAGTGCCGGGACCACCGCCACAATGCCCATCCACGGCACGGGGAGCCCCACTGCCAACAAGACGCCCACCAGCGGCGGAATCGCCGTGCCGCCGGAGGCGCCGGTCCACCCCATGGCGGCCACCGTAGTGGGCGCATCACTCTTGAGCACGCGAGAGACCGCCCCGATCAGTGCGGGAAAGAGATTGGCGGTGGCCAACCCAAACCCCAGGACCGCGGCGGCGATCGCCGGAGCCGGAAGGGTTGCCCACATCACGCCGGCGGCCCCCATAGCTCCCATCGATGCGATTAAAACCGCCCGGGGGGAGAACCGTTTCAGGAGATAGGACCCCACCACTCGCCCCACAAAGACCCCCACCATCACCGTGAGCGCGTACTCCTCGGTGGTCCACACCCACGCCGTGCCCGATCGAGCAGCGGCGAGCAGTGCCGACAGCCGCGGTATCAGACCAAAGAAGATCGACTCCGTTCCCACGATAAAGAACGACGCCGCCGCGAAGGGCCACGTCGTCTCTGCACAGAGATCGCGCACCGTCTGCCCCACCGAGCGGAGGGAACCCGCCGTCCCCGCCGGAACCGGCGCAATCGCCGCGCCCCCCAGTCTGCCGAGCACCAGGGTGGGCACGGCCAGCACCGGGCCCAGCGCCCAGTAATACTCCCAGCGGGCCCACTCCGCGGTGGAGATGGCCAGCGCTACCACCGAGACCAGGACCAACCCGCCGCTGAGCGCGGCGTTGGCAACCCCGGCGATCACACCGACATTCCACCGCGTCTGGGAGGCGGCGTACACCCCGGCGGCGGGAATCACAAACCCCGCGGTAAATCCGCGCACCAGCGCCCCGGTATAGGCGGCGAGGTAGGAATCGATCAACAGGAGCGGTGCCGTAGCCACGGTGAGAACGATCGTTCCTTGCATCCACCGCCCCAGGGGAATGGTGGTGGCCCGGACCCACAACACCAGGCCGAACACCACCCCGCCAAAGAAGCGGGCGGAGACGAGATTACCCTGTTGCGCCTCGGAGAGGCCCAAATGTCGAACCATGAGATCCAGGCTGGCGCCGGTTTCCGCCAGGAGGGTACCCACCGTTATCATCGCGAGGGAGACATAGACCAATGAAAGCCGTTCGTTGTGTATGCGCATGGTGTCCGTGGCGAGTATAGTCATGAAAGAGCGCCAACGAAAACGCCGACCGTGGTAGTATTGCCCCACGAGGAAGAACACGATGAGCGCCCACGATCATATTGAAGGAATAAACCGCTTCTCCGAGACCGAGCCCGATATCGGCTACAGCCGCCCCACCTTCTCAGAGTCGTGGCGGCGTGCGCGGGATTACGTGATCGACCAGGCAGCGGCGGTGGGGGCCGAGCACGTGATCGATGCCGCGGGGAACGTCCATATCCGCGGCGGTCGGATCGGCTGGGAGACTCCCGTGTGGCTCTCGGGTTCTCACGTGGACTCGGTACCTTCCGGGGGCAAATACGACGGAGTGATGGGCGTGGCGATCCCCTTGGACATACTACGCCACCATCCGGACCTTCCGCTGGAAGTGGTGATCTTCGCTGAGGAAGAGGGCACCACCTTTGGGTTGGGGCTGCTGGGCAGCCGCCTGTGGACGGGGGCGCTTCCGGCGGATCGGGTGTTCGATCTGCGCAACCCTCACGGTGAGACCTACGCCGCCGCCGGAGCCTCGCTGGGCGTGGACCCGGATCGGCTGGCACACCCCACCTCCTGGACGGACCGCCTCGATCCCGCCCGTTATCTCGGCATGGTGGAAGTGCATCCCGAGCAGGGCCTCAGCCTGTGGCGCGCCGGACGCGCGATCTCAGCGGTGGAGCGCATCAACGGGCGACGTCAGTTCGAGCTGACGATTCGCGGGCAGGCAAATCACGCCGGCTCTACCGGCATGAACGACCGCCGCGACGCCCTCACCGGCGCCGCGGAGATTATCCTCGAACTGGAAGCCCTGGGACGAAGCCTCAACGAGGAGCTCCCCTATAGCGTACTCACCACCGGAAGTATCACCGCCCGCCCCAACGCGGCAAACGTGATCCCCGGAGCGGTGGATCTTTCGGTGGAGATTCGTTCCCAGGAGCTCCCGTTGCTGGACCGGGGGGAGGAGCACCTCCGGCGCATCGCGGAGAAGCGGTGCGCCGGCCGCGGGCTCGAGCTCACCATAACCCGCAGCGAGGCGGTAGCTCCGTCGCCCCTCGATTCCGCCGTGGCCGGAGCACTGCAGCGCTCGGCCGCCGATCTCGGCCACGATATCGATATCGTCCCCAGCGGCGCCTTACACGACGCCGCGATTCTGGCACCCCATCTCCCCACGGCAATGATCTTCGTGGCGAGCCGAGACGGCATCAGCCACAACCCGGAGGAATATAGTCGCCCGGCGGATATCGAGATCGCCCGGGAGGTTCTGCATCGTATGATTGAAGAGAACCGGCCGGGGGCCACACCGGACCACTCGTGAGCCCGTCCCGCGCCACCGCCCGACACGCGCATCGCGCGACCTACGCCCCGCTACGCCGGTTGCGCGGAGTGTTCCGCTACTACCAGGCGGTTGCGCCCCTGCTCCTTGGCGGTGTAGAGGCAGCGGTCGGCACGCTGGTTCCATGACTCCTGGGTATCCTCCCGTGAGAGCAACGCCGCACCCATCGAGGCGGTGACGATACCCGTGCCTACGTCGAGCTCTTCCGCCACGCTCTGCACCAACTTTTCCCCAAACTGCGCGAGGCCGGACTGGTCGGTATCCGTCAGAAGAATCACAAACTCATCGCCGCCATACCGAAAGGCGCGATCCTCGATACGGGTAGAACGCTCGATGAGTTCCGCGAGCTTCACCAGTAACTCATCACCCACCCCGTGACCAAACTGATCATTAATCTGTTTAAAATTGTCGAGGTCGAGAATGAGCAACCCATGGCGAGTCACGCCCTTACTGCGATCACGGGTGGCCAACGCGATCTTGAGCTCTTCATCAAGGGACCGTCGATTGTAGAGTCCCGTCAGCGGATCTTTGGTTGCCCACCGAATCAGTTGCTCTTTTTGACGTCTCGCCTGCCGGGCAAAGAAGAAGCTAAACACAACGGTACTCGTGGCCGCCGAAAGAAACGACACCATCTCGGGACCGGAGTTATAGAACACGGCAGATTGAACGATCACGTGCCACAGCATCGACACTAACCCCAGGCCCATCAGTATCAGCGCGATCCAGGGGTGTACCATATAGAAGATGAACACACTCAACGGGAAGAACCACAGTGCTCCGGAAAACCCTATGAAGAACGGAACCACGATCGCCGCCGCCGTGATGGTCACGGCAACGACAATGGAAGGCCCGCCGGTATTGCCGCTCCGCCACGCCCACGCCATCGCCCCCACCGAGATCGCCACCAACAGCGCATCAACAACGGCCACGATGTACGACCCTTCCAACAGGCGGAACACGGCAAAGGGAAGGATAAACACCACCGTGATTGAGGAAACCAGTGTGATCAGGGACAGCCGCGTATCCGCCGCTAAGCGACGAGCGCGCAGCCTGGTACGTTGCATTGCGCCTCCCGTGCATATAGTAAACGTTTTTGTCGATGGGGCCAACGAAAATGTACGAGCTTGCCGGCACCATGACACTCACGTAATCGATCTGGTATCGTACCGGCTATTGTGAAGATCTCATCCCGCTGGATTACGGCCAGTGTAATCACCGTCACAGTCCTCCTCCTGGTTATCCTCTTGAGCACCATCCTCGTCCGGATGAACCGGCTTACCGCGCGCCTGGAGACCCTGCAAGACGGAGTTGGCACGGAAGTAGAAGGGCAGAACCGACTGACCCAGCAATTGGAAGCCAACCAACGACAATCAACCCGCCATTTACAGCAGGTTCGGGAGCTACTCAATCTCAGTCCCGGAAGCTACCGGTTTCTGGATGACGAGGCGTCGTCCGCTGAGGGCGAGGGCAACGCCGACGGCGAAACCGCCGAGGGAGAGCAGTCCGATCTGGCGGCGGAGCTGTTTTTCAGTGCAGTGGACCGTATTCAAGAGGAACGAGAATACGAACAACTACAAGCGGCGCTGGCCACCGCGCTTCCTGAGACGATTGACTCCGCGCTGCCGGAGCGCCTCACGGTGCGATCCGGGGGCCGCCTGCAGTGGCGCATTGAAGAACAGGGCGAATCGGTGATGACCATGGCTACCGACGGCGAGGAATGGGTGATTTCCGCGTTGAACGGAACCGAAGCGCGCATCGAACCGGAGGATGAAGCTACCGATGAGGGTACCCTCGCGCTGGTGGCGGAGGAGGCTCAGGAGCTCTACGCGGAAGTAGCGGAAGAACGCGCCGCCTACCGCGACGCAGTGGCGGAATTCGAGCGCCTGGTGGCGTCTGAAGAGGTCTCCACCCTCCTGAACGAAGCTCAGCTGGTGGCGGCCGCCCCGGAAGAGGCGGAGGGGACGGCGGTCTTCTCGTTCCGCACCTCGGTAACGCAAGATGAGGCGTTTACTCTGGACGTCCAGCGCCATCCCCTGGAGATCACCGTGGATGAAACAGCCGCAGATGATATTTCACACGCGAGAGAACTGCTCGAGGAAAGGATTCGCGCGTCCGATCCGCGTACCGCGGCGCAACGCGCCACGGAAGACTCCATTCGTCGCGTGCGAGAGATGGCCGAGGATGAGGCGTTTCAGGATTACCTCGCGGCTCGCGACCTCCGCCTGAGTACCGAGCTCCGGGAGAGCATGGATTTCTTTTACTTCGATCTGGAAACGGTGAACGGGGAAGCGGGGGACGGTACGCGCTACGGGGCGTTCGCCGTCCAGAAAAACCTGGGTACGGTATACATTACCAACGCCGAGGATGTGGTCATTACCCGCCTCAGCCGGGTACAGGAGGAGGCGTTTTCCGAACTGGCCGCCGCTCCCCTTGGGTCACGATCCCGGGAGCTTCCCTCCGACTTTCCTCCGGGCTTCCGCGCGGGATCGGGCGAGGCCGAGGGGACGTCGATCGTGCTGGTGGGAACCCATGAACAGCAGGCCGACGCAATTATCCTGGTACACCTGCGCCCGGACCGGACGATCTCCATGATTAATATCCCCCGCGATATCTGGTGGGAAAACCGCAAGCTGGGTCATTATGCTCAGGTGTACGGCGTGGAGCATATGGTGGAGGAGATCGCCGAGATGACGTCCGTGGATGTAGACGGCTGGGTTTCGGTGGATATGTATGCCTTCATCGAGGTGGTGGACATCCTCGGCGGCATCGAGGTGGAGCTGGAAGAGCCGCTTATCGACCCTACCTACCGCGTGCGGGAGGATGGGGAATGGCAGACCCTCAACTACGCGGCGGGAACGCACCGCCTCGGCGGGGTGGAGGCGCTGCGCGTGGCGCGCTCCCGGCACACCTCCAACGACTTTGAACGGGCCCTGCGGCAGCAACGCATCCTCACCGCACTCCGGGATCGCGTCAACGACCTGCACGCCGGCAACCTGGACCGTGTCTACGAGATTGTTGAAGCGATCTATCGCCATGTGGATACCAGCTATTCCGCGTGGGAGCTGGCGCAGTTCTTCTTGGGGTACCGCAGTGCGGATGTTGCCAATCGCACAGGACTTACCTTTGATAACGTGTTGTACAATACCTGGAGTAATCTTCACCTGCAGGGAATCGATCCGGAGGATGCCGATGAGGAGTGGGACGAAGACGCCAACGCGGGACAATGGATTCTCCTGCCCCGGGAGGATGACTGGGATGTGATTCCGTGGTTTGTGGAGCAGAACCTGTAAGCGTACCCGGGAGGAGGCCTTCCTATGGCATCACCAATTGTGATCGGCACCGCCAGCTGGACGGACAAGTCCCTGATCGCCGCGGGGTGGTACCCCTCGGATTGTACCAGCGCCGAGTGTCGCCTGCGCTATTACGCCGCGCAGTTTCCGATGGTGGAGGTGGATTCCTCCTACTACGCCATGCCGTCCCGGCGCAACGCCGAGCTGTGGGTCCAGCGCACCCCGGAACACTTCGTGTTCGACATAAAGTCGTTCCGGCTGTTCACCGGCCACCAGACGCCCCCCAAAGCGCTTCCCAAGGATATCCGGGCGGAGCTGCCGGAGGGCCTGGCGGCGAAGAAGAACGTCTACTACAAGGATTTTTCTGATGAACTCCGGGATGAGCTGTGGGCGCGGTATGCCGGCGCCATCGGACCGCTCAAGGAGGCGGGAAAGCTGGGGGTGGTGCTGTTTCAGTATCCCCCGTGGGTGCGGCCGGACCCGCGGGTGTTTGAGCATATCGAGGAGTGCCGCGACCGCCTGGCGGGGTTTGATGTGGCGGTGGAGTTTCGCAATCGCGCGTGGTTTTCCGAGGAGCAGCGGCAGGAGACGCTTGATTTTCTGCGCCGCCTCAACCTCTCACTGGTAGTGGTGGACGAGCCGCAAGGGTTCGACTCGTCGGTCCCCACGGTGAGCGAGGTCACCGGCCCCTACGCCATCGTTCGCTTCCACGGCCGCAACACCGCCGCCTGGGAGGCCAAGGGACTGTCGGCGGCCTCGGACCGCTTCAACTACGAGTACTCCCGGAGCGAACTGGAACCGTGGGCGGCGACGGTCCGTACCCTGGCGGAGCGGGCGGTGATCGGCACGCACGTGGTGTTTAATACCAACTACGGCCGGCAGGGCCCGGACAACGCCATGGTGCTGGCGGAGTTGTTGGGGTCTGGGCTGTAGTCGGCATGATGGGGTAATCGGGGAGCTGGGCTGTGTCGAGAATCGTGTTGCAAAACTGGTGATAAGTCGCGACTCCCCAAGGGTTTAGCCTCGCACAGAGCTTTCAGGAGATCCAACTCGTTTCCAGGCCGCGGCTTAGCGCTCAATCTGCAACACGATTGTGGATACAGCCCCTTATACCACCCCGTTCTCGCGGAGGGCGGCGATCTCCTCCTCGCCATACCCCGCCTCCCGCAACAGGGCGTCCGTATCCTCACCCAAGGTGGGCGCCGCCGTGCGGTAACTCGCCGGCGAGCGACTCAGCTTGATCGGATTGCCCAGGGAGCGCACGGTGCCCGCCGTGGGATGGTCCAGGCCGACGA
>CAZNRF010000059.1:0-13344 GCA_964575075.1 uncultured Spirochaeta sp.
CCTGGTGCACTCGAAGCGACTTTCCCAGGGCCAGCCACCGTTTTCCGTATCCAGCACGTCCGGGCGCGCCTCGAGTCCCTTCTCGCGACTGTCGTTGACGAAACGGGCCGCCGCCACGATCGCCTGTGGTCCCACGAAGTTGGGGTTCTTGTCCAATACGGGACAGGCGGAATAGCAGGCGGCGCAGTTGATACACTTGGTAGCCTCATCAAAGAGGGCCCGCTCTTCCGGGGACTGAATGTACTCGCCGTCGGCCGGCTCCGCCGCCTTCGGAACGAAGTACGGCTGGACGCTGCGGAACTTCTTGAAGAATGGGGACTGATCCACCATGAGGTCTTTCTGAACATCCAGATGGCGCAACGGCTCGAGCTGCACGGTGCCGCCATCCTCGAGTTCCAGATCCTTGAAGAGCGTCTTACACGCCAGCTTCTCTTTTCCGTTGATGCGCATCGCGTCACTTCCACACACACCGTGGGCGCAGCTGCGGCGGTAGCCGAGTGTTCCGTCCTGGTTTTGGGTGATATCCATGAGCGCATCGAGAACGCGGTGTGTAGGTTCTACTTCCACCTGGTAATTCTCAACGTGGGGCGCGCTATCTGTTTCCGGGTTGTGGCGCTGAATCGCCAAAGTCACTTTCATGGTGCCTTACTCCTTTTTTCCTACTTCCTCAGTACTTCCGCGGCTTGGGTTTCCAGATGCTCACATCCACCGGCTTGTAATCGATCATGACCTGGTCACCATCGAGTCCTGCCAGGGTGTGCTTCAGCCAGTTGGGGTCATCCCGCTCGGGAAAATCGTCTCGGGCGTGGGCGCCCCGGCTCTCGGTGCGGTTGGCCGCACTGGCGGCGGTGATCAGGGACAGGTCCAGAAGATTCTCGAGTTCCATGATCTGGAGTACCTCGGAATTGAACCCTGCCCCGGTGTCCTGCACCGTGACTTCCTTAAACTCTTCCCGCAGTTTCTGGATTTCCGTCACCGCTGCATCCATCTCGCTCTGCGTACGATAGACGCCGACCTTTTCCATCATGACTTCCTGCATGCGCTGCATGATGGGCCCGACGTGACGACCGCCCGTGCGGTTCCGCAACACGTCGATACGCGCCCGAGCCTGATCCGTATCAGACTCGCTCACCGTTCCGTGGGAGGCGTGCTTCACGTACTCGGCGATGTGCATTCCCGCCCGTCGACCGTACACGATGAGATCGACCAGGCTGTTGGTGCCGAGTCGGTTGGCGCCGTGCACCGATACACACGCCGCCTCACCGGCGGCGTATAATCCGTCGTAAACCTGTTTGCCGGTGTCCACTCGTCCATCTACGTCGGTGGGAATACCACCCATGGCGTAGTGGGCGGTCGGTTGCACCGGCATCGCCTCCTCGGCGGGACCAACTGCGAGATACGTCCGGCAGAAATCCGCGATATCCGGAATCTTCTGCTCCACCACGTCCCGGCCGAGATGGCTGGCATCGAGCCAGACGTAGTCGTCGATCTTTTTGTCGCCCCGGACGCCTTTACCGGCGGCAACCTCGGTCATAATCGCCCGGCTCACCATATCCCGGGGAGCGAGGTCCAGCAGGGTTGGGGCGTAGCGCTCCATAAAGCGCTCGCCGTCGCGGTTCTTGAGGATACCCCCCTCGCCGCGCACCCCTTCGGTAATGAGAATTCCCATTCCCAGGATCCCCGTGGGATGAAACTGGAAGAACTCCATGTCTTCCATGGGGATTCCCGCCCGCGCGAGGATCGCCGGTCCATCTCCCGTATTGGCGTGGGCGTTTGAGGTGATCTTGAACATGCGGCCGAAACCACCGGTGGCAAAGAGCACCGCTTTGGCCTTGAAGATGTGCAGTTCTCCGGTCTTGAGCTCGAAGGTAACGATCCCTTTGACGGTGGTTCCATCCATGAGCAGGTCAACAACCTGGTACTCATCGTAGAACTCCACATCGTTCTTGACGCACTGTTGATAGAGCGTCTGCAGGATCATGTGCCCCGTGCGGTCCGCCGCGTAACAGGACCGGTGCACCGCGCCTTCACCAAAATGGTGGGTATGACCACCGAAGCGTCGCTGGGCGATCTTACCGGTATCAAGCCGACTGAAGGGCAGACCCCGATGTTCCAGATCGTACACGGCTCGCACCGCATCTTCCGCAAGGATCTTGGCGGCGTTCTGATCCACCAGGTAGTCACCACCCTTGACGGTATCAAACGCGTGCCACTCCGGGGAGTCTTCTTCTACGTTGCCCAGGGCGGCACCGATTCCACCCTGCGCGGCGCCGGTGTGGCTCCGTTGCGGATAGAGCTTACTTACCACCGCTGTTTTCGCGGTCTTACTGGCCTCCAGAGCCGCATACAACCCGGCGCCTCCGGCTCCCACGATTACCGCATCAAATTCATGTATCAAGTTGTTCCTCCAACCGTGCGTTCTCGGCAGGGCCGCAGACGAACTTTTCCGGCGGAGGCGCTGTAGCGGTGCAATCCTCGGGAGAATCACCGCGCCAGGGTCCCCGGCGCAACAGATCGGTCATCTTTTCCCTACCGTTGTACTCGACAACTATAACAGGGTCGCTTCCGGGTTCGCAACTGAAAGATCCGCTCCTTGCTCCAGAAGGTCAAAAAAAACCGGCCTGTATCAACGATACAGACCGGCACCACACCACGGAGGCCACTATACGTTCCGTTCTGAGGAAGCCTCAGCCGGGCGTATAGATTGACTCTAACGTTTTTACGCCCTCTTGCACCGCTTCCGCAGAGCCGTCGAGCGCCTTCTGCTCCTGCTCGGTAAGATCAAGCTCATAGATCTTCTCTACGCCGTTGCGCCCGAGCAGCACCGGTACACCGAGAAAAATGTCTCGGTGCCCGTACTCCCCGCGAAGATAGGCACTGGCAGCCACGAAACGCTTCTCATCTTTGATCATCGCCTCCACCATTTTGGCGACACTGGCGGCGGGCGCGTAATAGGCGCTTCCTTTCTTGAGATAACTCACGATCTCCGCGCCACCCTTTCTCGTGCGGTCCACCAGCTCCTCGATCGTTTCACTATCGAGGAGCTCGGTCAGCGGGAAACCGGCCACAGACGTATACCGCGGAAGCGGTACCATCGTGTCGCCGTGCCCACCGAGGACCATCGCCATCACATCCTGGGGGAGGACCTTCAGCTTTTCGGCGATGAAGTAACGAAAGCGGGTGGAGTCAAGAATGCCCGCCATGCCCACTACCCGCTTGAGGGCGAATCCGCTCTCCTTCAGCGTGACCATGGAGATAACGTCCAGCGGGTTACTCACCGCGATAACCAGGGCGTTGGGGGCATAGGTGGCGATCGCTTGCGCGGCCTGCTTGGCGATGTTGACGTTGGTCTTGAGCAGATCCATCCGATCCATGCCCGGCTTACGGGCCATGCCGGCGGTCATGACGACCACGTCGCTATCGGCGATCTCCGCATAGTCGTTGGATCCGACGATTTTGATGTTGTAGTTACGGGAAGGAGCGGCGTGCATGAAGTCCGCGGCTTTGCCCTGCGGCATGCCGGCCACCACGTCCACCATCACAATATCAGCGATGTTTTTCTCTGCGATATAATAGACTGCAGTAGCTCCGACGTTTCCCGCGCCGATGACTGATACTTTACTCATAGTTTACTCCTCAGGCCTTGGCGTAGATCGACGTGAGCTCGTCGGCGGATTTCTTCAGGATTTGTACCTGATCCTGACTCAACTGAGGCTCCAGCACCCGCTCGATACCGGTGAATCCGAGCACCGTTGGCAGACTCATTGCCACCCCGGCGATTCCATACTGACCATCCCAGACGAAGGAGATCGGAAGAATCCGTTTGGTATCCCAGATGATCGCCTGCACGACGTCGGCCGCCGCCGCAGACGGGCCGTAGAAACTGGACGACCGCTGCGACATCTCCACAATGAGGTCTCCGGCGTTGCGCGTTTCATCGAGCACCTTCGCCAGATGTACGTCATCCATCAGGGTGTGTACCGGTACACCATTCACGCGGCTGTATTCCACGAGGGGCATCATCTGATCGGAGTGGCGCCCGATTACCGTGGCGGTAATGTTTTCCGTGGTGATACCCAATTCTCGGCTCAGGGCGTAGCGGAAGCGGGTGCTGTCGAGCACACCGCCCAGCCCCACAACCCGGGACGCATCAAGACCCGATTTCTCCCGGAATCGCATAACCATCAGATCAACCGGCTCCGTGGCAATGACCACCGTACCGCCATAGCCCTGCATCGATTCCGCGATGCCGTCGATGATCTCCGCGTTCTGCGTGAACAGATCGTCCCGTTTCGCGCCGGGCTGGCGGACGGTGCCGGCGGCAACGACCGCTACGTTGGTGTCAGCGACATCTTCCATGGAGTTGGTGCCGGAGATCCCGTATTGATACCCTCGAATCGGTGCGGCCTCCATCATGTCCAGCGCTTTTCCCTGCGCCAAACCATCCTGGATGTCGTACATGACAACGCTGCCGATGTTTTTCTCAGCAATAAAGAACGCCGTGTTCGCGCCCACGTTGCCGACGCCTATGATCGCGATATTTGCCATTCAGCTCTCCCGTTAGTATCTGATAGTATACGAAACACTATTCCAGACCGGAAAGGGTTTGCTCAATAATTTTCTGAGTTTTTTAAGGAGAAATATACGGCATGAGTAATCAGGTACGGTACGAGTCGGATTCCATGGGGAAGATCGAGATTCCCGAGTGGGCGTACTGGGGGGCCCAAACCCAGCGGGCAGTGGAGAACTTCGGGGTGAGTCCGATGCGGATTCCCGTACCGATGATTCAGGCGCTGGCGCTCATCAAGAAGAGCGCCGCTTCGGTGAACGCCTCCCTGGGAGTCATTGACCAGACGCTGGCGGAGGCGATCTCGCAGGCGGCGGAAGAGGTCCGCGCCGGACAGTGGAATGATCACTACCCGATCGACGTCTTCCAGACCGGCAGCGGCACCAGCTGGAACATGAACACCAATGAGCTCATCTCCAATCGCGCCAACGAGATCCTCGGCCAACCCCGGGGCACCCGAAGCCCGGTACACCCCAACGACCACGTAAACCGCGGCCAGTCCTCCAACGATGTAATCCCCACCGCGATCCACATCGCCAATCGTGTAGAAGCCGAGAACCTCCTCGCCGCGGTGCACCACCTGGCCGCGGCGTTGCGAGGGAAGGAACGGGAGTTTGCGGAGCTGGTCAAGCTCGGTCGCACTCACCTGCAGGATGCGGTGCCGATGACGCTGGGTCAGGAGTTCTCCGGATACGCCGTTCAGATCGAGAAGGCCGCCGGCCGTATTCGCAATACCTTGGCCAACCTCGAAGAGCTGGCGCTGGGAGGTACCGCCCTGGGGACCGGGATCAACTGTCATCCAGACTTTGCCGCCGCCGCCGCTGCAGCGATCGCCGCGGAGACCGGACTCCCCTTCCGCAGCGCCCCCAATAAGTTTGAAGCGATCGCCAGCCGGGACGCCCAGGTGGAGCTCATGGGTGCCCTCAACACGCTGGCTACAAGCCTCATGAAAATCGCCAACGATTTCCGCCTGTTGGCCAGTGGTCCCCGGGGAGCCCTGGGGGAGATCGTGTTGCCCAGTCTTCAGCCGGGAAGTTCGATCATGCCCGGCAAGGTGAATCCGGTGATTCCGGAGATGGTGATTCAGGTGGCGGCCTACGTAAACGGAAAGAATGTGAGCGTGACGATTGCCGGGCAGAACGGTCCGTTGGAGCTCAATATGATGAATCCCCTCATCGCACTGGAAACGCTCAGCTCTATAGATATTCTTGCCAACACCTGCCGCGTCTTCGCCGACAAGGCGGTGGTGAATCTGGAGGCCGACCGCGAGCGACTGGATTTCTGGATCGAGTGGTCCCTGGCGCTGGTGACACCGTTGGCAACGGAGATCGGCTATGATCAGGCCTCAAAACTGGCCTACACCGCCTACCGGGAGAAGCGCAAAATCCGCGAGGTGGTTCTTGAGAGCGGGCTGCTCTCAGAGGAGCGCGTGGCGGAGCTCCTCGACCCGAAGCGTATGGTGTGACCGCCCGTCGTCGGTGAATCGGGATCTACATTGCGCGGGCCAGCAGACGGCGGCGGAGCATATCCAACGCTGCCTGTGAGGCTCGGTATTTGATCCCTTCCCGATCCCCATGGAAGATGTGCCGTTGCACCGCTTCTCCCGCGGCGTCGACCACGGCGATGTAGGTCAGCCCCACCGGCTTGGTGGGGGTACCGCCCCCGGGGCCGGCGATTCCGGTAATCGCCACCGCCAGATCACTGCCGCACGCACTTCGCGCGCCCCGGCCCATTTGTCGCGCCACTTCATCACTGACCGCCCCGTCCCGCTCAATAACCGCAGGGTCCACCCCCAGGGCGGAGCTCTTCAATTCATAGCTGTACGCGATGATACCCCCGAGAAAGAAGCGAGAGCTTCCCGGAACGTTGGTCAGCCGATGACCCACCAGGCCACCGGTGCAGGATTCCGCGAGGGCCACCGTCCGCTGCTGGTCTCCCAGTAGCACGCCTACCGCTCCGGGCAAATCGGTATCATCCTCCCCGTACACCGCATCCCCCAGGATCGATCGAATCGCTTCTGCGGTACCGTCGATCAGCTCCTCCGCCTCCTCGCGGTGTGCACCCCGCGCCGTAACGCGCAGTTGCACCTCCCCGGCCCCCGCTAAGGGCGCGATTGTGGGATTTGACTGCCCCTCGAGCAGGTCTTGGAGGAGCTCCGCCACACGGGACTCACCGATACCGGTGACGCGCAAAACTCTAGAGACCAGCACCCCGTTTCTGTCCTCGCGAATGAGCCCTTCGGTGAGATGGGGCATCACCTGCTCCTCCATCATCGCCTGCATCTCGTGGGGCGGTCCGGGCACGAGATAGACCGATGTGTTCTCGTGACGGAGGTAGATTCCCGGAGCAGTGCCTCGGCTATTCGGCAACAAGGTTGCTCCATCCGGAACCATCGCTTGCCGCAGATTATTCTGCGGAAGCTCGCCACGATGGTAATGAGCAAACCGTTCCTTCAGCGTGCCAACCCATTCATCGTTTCGCCGCAGGGGGCGGCCCACCACCTCGGACAGGGTCTCCCGGGTGAGATCATCCTCGGTGGGGCCGAGCCCGCCGCAGGCGATCACCACATCGGCGCGGGATAGGGCGGTGGCAAACGCCTCCGCCAGGCGCGCAGCGTTGTCGCCCACCACCGATTGGTGGTATACACCGACGCCGCGCTCAGCGAGCATTCGGGCGATCTCCGCAGCGTTGGTATTGATCACCTGTCCCATTAAAAGCTCAGTACCCACGGCGATGATCTCCGCCCGCAGCGGCTCCGAGTGTGGTTGCAGCGGCATACTCATCTACCGCTCCCTCCCGCGCGCTACCGCGTCTCGTGCTCGGCGCTCGATCTCATCCCAGTTCCCCTCCCGAATCAATCCGGTGGGAGCCAGCCATGACCCCCCTACGGCAAGGACCTCCGGCAGGGCAAGCCAGTCCGCCATCGTCTCGGCGGTGACGCCGCCGGTGGGGATGAACCGCAGGCCCAGATGGCGGTAGGCGGCGTTGACGCTCTTCAAGAACTTCGGCCCCCCTAAGGGAGTGGCGGGAAACAACTTAAGCACCCGGCAGCCGTGGTAGTAGGCCGCCTCAATATCCGAGGGAGTTGCCACCCCCGGCGCAAAGGGCAGTCCCGCCTCAGCGGCGGCGGCGGCTACCACGGGGTTGAAGCCGGGGGCCACGGCGAATTGCACGCCGATCTGCTTCACCTGGGCAACCTGCTCAGCCCTGAGGACGGTGCCGGCACCCACCACCATTTCCGGCACCTCCCGGACGATCGCTTCAAGCGCCGCCGGCGCCGCCTCCGTTCGTAAGGTGGGCTCCATATGAGAGATTCCTCCCCGTAACAGCGCACGGGCCGTAGGAACCGCATCCTGCTCTCGATCCAGCACGACCACCGCAATGACACCGGCACGCTCCAGGGATTTCGTAATGTCCTGTGACCACATACGGCGATTGTAACCCGTCTTGGCATCGCCGCGCCATTGACTCGCACTTACCGGACCGCTACCGTGCCAGCGTATGAACGCCATGAACGCTGACACATCGGCCCTGTTGATCGCCTTCGGTCTTACCCTCTTCGCTGGACTCGCCACCGGTATTGGAAGTATTGTTGCGTTCTTCTCGTCCAGCAAGGATCATCGCTTCCTGTCTGGGGCCCTCGGGTTCTCCGCGGGGGTGATGCTGTACGTATCGATGGTCGAGATTTTTGGAAAGGCTCAGGACTCCCTGGCAGAATCAGTGGGTGAGCCGGCGGCGCTACGCCTGGCAACACTGGGATTCTTCGCCGGTATTGCGGTCATCGCGATCATCGATCGCTTCATTCCGACGATGCAGAATCCACATGAGGTGCGAGGAATTGACGAGATCGTCAGCGAGACCGAGGCGGAGCTCAGGAAACGCCGAAATTTGCTTCGTATGGGGCTGTTTTCCGCGTTGGCTATCGGATTGCATAACTTTCCCGAGGGCTTGGCTACCTTTATCGCTACCCTCGAAGATCCCGCGCTGGGAGTCAGCATCGCTATCGCGATCGCCATTCACAACATTCCCGAAGGAATCGCCGTCTCCGTGCCGATCTACCACGCCACCGGCAGCCGGAAAAAGGCGCTTCGCCTGTCCTTTGTGTCCGGCCTGGCCGAACCGGTGGGAGCGATTTTGGGGTATCTTCTGCTGCGGCCGTTCATGAACGACCTCGTCTTCGGACTGCTCTTTGCGGGCGTGGCGGGAATCATGGTGTTTATTTCCCTGGATGAGCTCTTACCCACCGCCGAGCATTACGGTGAGCATCACCTTACCATCTATGGCCTCATCGCCGGCATGATCGTGATGGCGGTGAGCATCATTATGATGGCATAGCCACGACGGTGGCTCGGTTACTCCGTGTCCATTTGCCGATGGTAGTTGATCGTCTCCCGTAATCCGTGCTCATAGGATGTTGGGGCAAATCCGAAGTGCGACTCAAACCGGGAGGAATCAAAGAGATACGCTCGGTCATTCTGGTACGCCATCTCCACCACCTCCCGAATCATCCGATTGAAGAGTCCGCCGATCCGAAGTGACCCTCTGGATATGACCGATAGTCGGGGGGAGGTCTCCATGATTGTGGCGGCCAGCCGCATGAGCTCATAGCCGGTGAGCGCCGGATGCGCGGTGGGTAGGTGCCACACGGCGTTGTGCGCGTGCTCATCGTCCACCAGAAGCGGCAGGGCCCGGCCACAGTCCGTGGTATACGTGAGACTGTGGGGCATATCCGCGTCCACCAGCCATTGCGGTTTCTTCCCGCGGATAAGACGATCCACGATGAGCATGTTCACCGGACTGGTGCGCTCGGCTCCGGGGCCGTAGAAATCAGCACTCCTGGCAATTACCCCGCGAATGTAACCCGACTCCCATCCCTCCACTAGGCGGTCGGCGATTTCAGCGCGCACGGATCCCTTTCGGGTGGTAGAGTTATGCGGTGTCTCCTCCGTCATGGGACCGTCCACCGGACCGTACATGTACACGTTATCAAAGAAGACTAAGAGCGCATCCTTCTCATGGCATACCCGAAGAACCGAGTCGACGATCCGGGGCCACATCTCTTCCCAGACGCGGTGGTCATAGGCGAGACCTGCTACCAGATACACCGTACTTCCCTCGGGAACGATTTCCAGCAGGGCGGAATAGTCCGATATATCCGCGGCGACCGCCCGTCCGCCGGGCTGGTACGTCCCGCGCCGGGACACAAGAATCGGCGTGTGCCCGTTCCGCACCAACTCCGGCACGAGGGCACGGCTGATCGCCCCGCCTGCCCCGAGGACGACATGCGTCATGTGCTCATTCATTACTGCCTCCCGGGCTCCCCGCCCGCTCTTCCCGTTCTGCCGGCCCGATCCAGCCTCGGAGCACGCCTCGAAGCATCCGCGACAACACCGCCGATTCTCCAGCCCCGGCCAGAATAGCCTCTTCCGACTGCACATACGGTCCCGGCATCAGCTCATCCCGACTATTCTGCACGATCTGGTCCACGTGTTCCGGGCCCATCTCCAGATGAAACTGGAGGCCCACCACGCGCTCACGCACGTGAAACGCCTGGTGACGATAGGCGCGGGAGGTGGCCAGGAGGCGAGCCTCCGGGGGAAGATCGAAGGTATCTCCGTGCCAGTGCAGCACCGTTGCTCGGGCAGGCCAATCCGCGGTCAGGCGTGAATCCGCTGCATCCGACGTTGTTGTCACCGGGTACCATCCGATCTCGCGCTGTTCGCCAGGATATACTCGCGCTCCCAACGCCGCTGCAATCAGCTGAGCTCCCAGACACACCCCCAGCACCGGCGTATCCAGACGGATCACCTCCCGAATCAGCGCGATCTCAGGAGCGAGCCAGGGAACGTCGTCGGTATCGTTGACCGACATCGGTCCCCCCATCGCAACCAACGCCCCAATATGGTCGGCCGCCGGTAACGGATCTCCCGCATAGAGATGTGTCACGTGGATCACGTGTCCCCACTCCTCGAGAACGTGAGCGATTTCCGCGGGCCCTTCAAAGGGAACATGCTGGAGGACGTCAATTCGCATCTCGCTGCTCCCGTCAACCGCCGATCGTATCGGGGTGAGGGCCGAGACGCCCCGCTTCGCCCTGATCGAGGCTATCAATCCGATCCATTTCCGTCGCGGTCAGCTCAAAGTCGAAGACGTCGGCGTTTTCTGCAATGCGCTGGGGCTTCACCGACTTGGGAATGGTAATGATCCCGTGCTGGAGCTCCCACCGGAGCGTGACCTGGACGGGACGCTTTCCGTGGGCGGCGGCGATCTCCTGCAGAACCGGGTCATCAACCACGCCTCCCCGGGCGATCGGACTCCACGCCTCCACCGCGATGCCGGCGTCCCGGCAGTACCGGCGGAGTTCCTTCTGCTGAAGATAGGGATGCAGCTCCACTTGGTTCACGACCGGGAGGATATCACTCTCGCGCCTGAGCGCCTCCAGATGGTGCGGCTCGAAATTGCTGACGCCGATCGCTCGCACCCGGCCATTCTTGTATAGGTGTTCCAGTGCCCGCCACGTCTCGAGGAAGGTGTCGGCAACGGGCCAGTGAATCAGGTAGAGGTCCAGCGTCTCCAGTTGCAGGTACGCCATGCTCTCCTCGAAAACCTCCAGCGTCCGCTCGTAGCCCTGGTCGCTGTTCCAGACTTTGGTAGTAACGAAGAGCTCCTCCCGGGGAACCCCCGCGGCGGCGAGCCCCTCACCGACACTCTGCTCGTTTTCATAAAACGTCGCCGTATCGATACTCCGGTAGCCCGCCTCGATGGCGGCGATAACCGCATCTTTGGTTTCCGCTCCCGGCTCGGACTTGTAGACACCTAAGCCGAAGCGCGGCATCTCTACTCCGTTCTGTAAGGTAATTGTACTGGATAGATTCATAATTACATGGTAACTCAGGTCCGAGGCTTACACTACCGCCCCCGTGATCCACCCGAAATGGACGAAAAAGGTGGGACATCAACGGTTCTCATCTGTTAGACTAACGGCGGCGATGGAAGATACGTTCAATACCCGCTATCAGCTGCTCTTTCAGGATGCTCATTTCGCTGAGGCGCTCTCGAGTATCGGTCTGTTTGCCACCTACTACCCCACCGGTGAGAGTATCGCCAGCGACCTGTGGTTGGCGCAAGGATACGAGCCGGAAGAAATCGGAAAAGACCTACAGTGGACGGAGCGGGTCCATCCCGATGACCGGGAGCGGATTGCCGCCGCGGCAGACGCGGTTTTTCGCGGCGAGCGAGTCTCTTACGAGGAAGTGTTTCGCATGCGCCGCGCCGACGGGTCCTACCGCTGGGTGGTCACCCGGGGAAAGACGATCACCACTGACGAGGCGGGACGGCCGGTCCTGTTCGTGGGCGTGGACACCGATGTGAGCCGCTTCAAGGCGGTGGAAGCGCGCCTGCAGCAACAGAACGATGAGCTCGAGACGCTGCGGCAGGTGGCGGCGGTGATCGGCTCTTCCCTGGACCTGCGTGAAACGGTGCGTCGGATCCTTAAGTATACGCAACGGATTATTCCGTATGAAACCGCCACGGTACAGCTCCTCCAGGACGGAGAACTCCGCGTCATCGGCGGGTTCGGATTTCAGGACCTCAACCAAGTGATGAAGCTTCGCTTTCCGTATCCTGAAGCGGGGAGCCTCAGCACGGAAGCCCTCGACTCCAAAACGCCGTGTATGTCCCTGGACGTGACGAGCGACTTTCCCGCCTTTGTTCAGCCCGGGGGAAATGACCACATCTACTCGTGGATCGGGATCCCCCTGGTGCGTCGAGGCGAGGTGATCGGGCTCATGACCGCCGACAGTACTCGCCGGGATGCCTACGATCACTCGCATCTCAAACTGGCGGCCACGATCGCCGACCACATCGCGATCGCACTGGAGAACGCGCGGCTCCATGACGAGACCTACCACATGGCGATGACCGATAGCCTCACCCAAACGGGCTCGCGGCGGCGCTTTGAGGTAGAAGGGCGGCTCCTGTACGAGAACGCTCAACGTTCCGGTCATCCCGTGGCGGCGTTAATGGTGGACATCGATCATTTTAAACCCATCAACGACGCCCACGGCCACGACGTGGGAGACCTGATCCTGCGAAGGGTGGCGGACGCCTGCGGGAGGGACCTCCGGGGAAGCGACCTGCTTGCACGCTACGGGGGTGAAGAGTTTGTGGTGGTCCTTCCCGAGAGCAGTGAGGTAGAGGCGCGCACCGCCGCCGAGCGCATGCGGTCCCGGGTCGAGGCGGTGACCCATCCGGAGCTGGACACGTCCGTGACGGTGAGCATCGGCGTGGCGGCGGAGATCCCTCACACCGCCTCGGGATTTGAGCGGCTCATCCACCGTGCGGACCGTGCGCTCTATCGCGCCAAAGATTCCGGCCGGAACCGGGTGGCGGTTGCCGACTCCCCTACGTCGAAGTCGTCGCCCTCGCCAAAATCCGATTGAACGTAGCGCTGCCGCGCATCGCTGTAGTAACCTTCTCGAGGTCGGGCCGGTAGTAGCCGCCGATATCTATCGGTTCACCCTGGGCATCTTCCAGTTCTTTCACGATCACCGACTCGTGCTCTTCCAACGCCTGTGCAAACTCGGCCAACCGCTCCTGCATCTGGGGGGCACGGGTCTGCTGGGCCATCGCTCGCCCCCAGTACATCGCCAGGTAGAAGTGACTTCCCCGGTTGTCCTCCTCCTTGACCTTCCGGGAGGGCGATTTGCCCGCCCGCCGAAGCTCCCCGGTGGCCTCGTCCAGCGTTCCCCCCACACGCCACGCTTTCCGTTCGCCAA
>CAZNRF010000060.1:0-13247 GCA_964575075.1 uncultured Spirochaeta sp.
GGAGCCGGCGGGAACCCTCCTGGGGTATGACCTGGTAGGAATCTCTCTGGTGTCATTGCAGGCGCAACTCTCCCGAGTCACGCGCCTCTTTGATGCCACTATCGCACGGATTTCCACCGGAGATGACTTGATCGCCCGGGCCGGCGCGGGGAGCGCTACCGCGATAGACCCAGCGGCCGACACGTTCTCGACGGTGCGATACCGCATGACCGCGCAGTGGGATCTCACCGTTGGGCGCCCACGAAAGACGCTGTACGCGGGGGCGGAAACGTTCGTTCGGCAAATGGCGATCGCCGTCATCGTCGTCGCGGGGATCATCCTGGTAGTGGTGCATCGGTCGGTGGTGGCCGTCCGCGAGCGCGTCCGAGCCGAACAATTGGAGCGGGAAGTCGCGAATCGCCGCATATTACTCCGGGAAATACATCACCGAGTCAAAAATGATCTCTCGATCATCGGATCGCTGCTGTCACTGCAAGAGCGGAGCTCTTCCGAGCCGGCGGTGCAGCAGGCGCTATCTGACGCCCACAACCGCGTGTCCGTAGTCTCCCACATCTACGATCAACTGTACCGCACTGAGGATGTGGGGCGTGTCCGTATTCGGCAGGTATTGGGAACCTTTACGCAGCAGTTTACCGACGTGGACATCGTGCTCGCGGTTGAGGACCTCGAACTCGACCGAAGAGTGGCCACTCCTATCGGTATTATTGTGAACGAACTCGTAGTGAATGCGGTAAAGTACGGCCGTCCCCGGAGCGGGGACCCGAGGATCGAAGTACAGGTATACCAGGATGGCGACAGCGTCCTCCATATCGCGGTCACCGATAACGGCCCCGGCTTTCCCTCCCAGGACCCTACAAGCATCGCCGGATTCGGGTTGTCCATGGTGGAAACGCTGGGATCTCAGTTCGACGGTACCGTGACACTTCCGAAAACGGATATCGGTGGTGCCGTTGAAGTAACACTCCACGTTGGGGAGCGTTCCTCGTCGTGACCGTTGAGCCCACCGCGCTGGCCCGGGAATTGGGCTCAGCCCTCCCCGGGTTACCGGCGCATCAGGGGCTGCTGCCCGCCCCGGGACGCCACCGTCTGGGCTCGGTATCGAACGCCACCCGCCGTGGGGCAGTACTCATCACCCTGGTAGCCGCCGGGCGGGATACGCAGATTCCCCTTATCCAGCGCACTGACGATGGCGGCCCCCACGCGCTCCAGATCTCATTACCCGGCGGCGCAACGGAACCGCAGGACCGGGATGTCATGGATACCGCTCTTCGGGAATCCCGGGAGGAAATCGGATTGACACCGGAGAGCGTCTCGATTCTCGGGCGGCTCAGCGACCTCTACATTGATGTGAGCGATTTTCTCATCACGCCGGTGGTGGGTTGGTACGCCGGCGGGGATCCGGAACGGGAGTTATGGCCCCACCTGCGGCGCCAACCGCGAGAGGTGCGGAGGATTGTGCGCGGATCTCTTGGCGAGCTCGATGCTACACTAGCGGAGCGGCGCGTCAATGCCCGCGGAACCGAGTTACTTGCCCCCAGCTTTCTGGCGGACGGCGGAATCGTCTGGGGAGCCACCGCAATGATCCTCTCGGCGCTGCTTCACGTGGTGCGGGCGACGGTGCGGGGCTGAGTACGGCGCCATCAGAGATCGGTTGTCATCGATCGGTAGTCATCAAAGATCCGCCGGTAGCTGGTATGTCGGCTCATCCAGGGGTCGAGAAAAATAGTACCCCTGGAGCAAATCTACCCCGCTGCTTCTCAGAAACTCCAGCTCTTCAACGGTTTCCACCCCCTCAGCAAGCAGAATAATCCCGTTCTCCCGGGCGATTCTTTGCAACCCGGCAAAGATCGACTGCTTGAGCGAGTCGGCATCGATTCCCCGAATCAGGTGCAGGTCTAATTTCATGATGTCCGGCCGGAGCGTCGCCAGAGTGTTGAGGGAAGAATACCCACTGCCGATATCGTCCAACGCGGTGCGCACGCCTTGGGACTGGTAATAGGTAAGGATGCGCTTCAGGTGCTCGATATCTTCAAACGACTCGGACTCCACAATTTCGAAGACGATTCGATCCCGGGGGATTCCCACCTGCTCCGCCGTTGCCATCGTAGTCCGCAAACAGTATTCGGGGTCGTAAATCGCATTGGGCAAGAAATTGATAAAAACGTATCCGGAAACGTTGTGGTCACAGGCGCTTCGAAGCGCGTTTTCCCGGACCACACGGTCGAGATTGAAGAGCAGCTTCAACTCCTTCGCCTGGCGAAACAGGTCCGAGGGAGGAATGATCGACCCATCCTGAGCGATCCCCCGGGAAAGGCACTCATACCCGTAGACCGCTCGCTCCGCGAGGGAGATGATCGGCTGGAACTGAACCAGCACGTCGTGGTTATCGATGACATTCACCAGATCGGATGCGTTCACCAGCTGAAACCACTGCTGCAGTGGTTTCATGAACTGCATCGTCTCCATATTGGGCTCTTCGTCCTGGCGAAGCACGAGCACGTTGATATTCGCCTTCTCCGCCTCCGAGAAGCGGTCATCCCGGTAGAGCCGCTGGATCACGTCCGGCACGTTGTCGGTCGTAACGGAGAACATCATATCGCCCCGCTCCACCGTGTATCCGTGGTGTTCCAGTATGTGTGACACCTGGTCAACAAGGTATCCGAAGAAGGTGTTGAAGTGCATTGTGGCAGGTGTCCCCGGAGAAAAGCGGGAGACGATATCACAGGTGTAACAGCTCATCGGAAAAAAATACGCTCCCCGGCTACCCCATGGCAAGTATTGGGCGGTATCGACGAACGTGTTGCACGGTCAGGCTACTACAACGGCGCGAGATGGTGCTCCAACCACACCTGGTACCGACGGGAGATTTCCGTGGTGATCGGTCCGGGACCGCCCAGTTCAACGGAATCGATCGAGCGAACCGGAACCACACCGCGAGTAGACGAGGTGATAAACGCCTCCGCCACGGCCCCCGCCTCGAGCTCCGAAATCGTTGCGGGTCGATAACTGACGGTCACCTCGGGAGCCATCTCTTCTATGACGGTACACACAATCCGCCGGGCGATGCCCTGGAGCACTCCCTCGCCGGCAGTGTGCACCACGGAGCCAATGCAGGCGTAGAAGTTTGAAGTGGCTCCTTCCAGAATCGCCCCATCCTCCCGAGCCAGGAGGTGCTCGTAGGTGGGTTGGTGGTGGGTCCCATCCCCCCCGGCCTCATCGCGGCGCGCGTCGCTGCCGGCGCCGGCACCCTCCGCAGCGCCGGCACCGTCTGCACCGCGACCACCTGATAGGGCGCGACGCTGTGCGATCCAGGCGGTGCTCTTTACCTCGGCGTTCCTCCGTACCATCCCCCGGTGAAGACTACAGTGCACGCCATCCCGAAGCAGCTGCGGGTCAACACCAGCGGCAGGCTCCATGGCCAGTCGGTACCAGGGAGATTCATCGAGCACCGCAGTTACCCGAAACCGCCCATCCCCCGACTCCGGCGCGAGCTGCCGGAGCATCTCCCTCAGGATCGATCGCAGCTGGGTGCGGGGAATGCGAATCGCCCCTCCCTGGGCCGCGGCGGAGCGCTCCAGACGGTCAAAGTGGGCGTCCAGTTCAAGAACCTGGCCGCCGTGGTAGGTTCTCGCCACCAGATACGCACCGTATTCCGGCTCATCCCGCGCAGCTTCAGCCAGCGAGTTGTGTGCGGTTTCAATCCATTCCACCTGGGTGCCATCAGCGCCCCGTGCCTCTATCAGAACGATCGACATTCCCTTCTCCTCAATCTTGAGCAATTTGCTTGTTCAATCTATACTGTCATGTATCATGAGAATAACCACCAAAGGTCGTTACGCATTGCGGGCAATGACCAATCTCGCGGCCTCATACACAGGGAAGCCGCGTCCGATCAAGGCGATCGCCGCCGAAGAAAACATCTCGCCCGAGTTTCTCGAGCAGATATTTTTCCGCCTCAAGAAGGCCGGCATCATTGGGTCCGTTCGCGGTCCCGGTGGTGGATTCGTCTTGGTCAAAGAGCCGGAAGAGATCACCGTAAAGGACATCTTTATCGCGGTTGATGAAGGGCTCGATCTCACCCCGTGTACCGCCTGCACCGAGACCGACGGCGTTGACCCCTGCGATCGCATGGACCGATGCCTGGTATATTCGGTGTGGCAGGAAGCATCGGACCACATCATAAACTATTTTGACAGTATCACCCTCAAGGGCATTCTTGAAAAGAATCCGGAGAAGGTTGAACAACTCATGTCAGGGAATGAAGTCTCCGCCTGATCCGGTCATCCGGGTTGCACCGGTTCCGTTCCGTGGTTCTTTCACGTGAAGATCAACTTGAGGGAACGGGATCTCGATATCGTTTGCGCGGAAGGCCCGCCAAATCTCGAGATTCGTCCAGCTCAATGCGGGTACCCGCTCATGGGCATCGCGAATCCACGTACACAACTTAACCGTTATTCCTGAATCATCAAAAGACCACACCCGATAGCGGTGTTCACGACCGGTATAGGCCCATGGGTTGCGTTCGGCAACCTCCAAGAGCACTTCCCCCACTTTATCCAGATCGCTCCCGTAACTCACTTGAACGGGTGTACATAGCAGGATCGATACATCATCGTACGAGTAGTTGTGCATGGTGTTGCCGGTAATCTTGGAATTGGGAATGATAATCGTCTCATGAGTGACGGTATTCACCACAGTATGTAGCAGCTTGATCTGGAGTACCGTGCCCTCTATGTCGTCGATCAACACGCGATCACCTTCCTTGATGGGACGGGAAAAAATGATGATCAGCCCCGCAAACATATCCCCTACCGCTTGCTGCAAACCGAATCCGACACCGATACCAAGGACACCAAAGAGAACCGCCAGGGAAGAGAGGTTAATACCGATGATACTCAGCCCCACCACTGCGGCAATGCCCATAACGGCAAAACGGGACACGTTGAGCAGAGAGAAGGAGCGCGCCGCGTCCAGATTCAGTCGTCGGACGAGCCCACGTTCCATCATCTGTCGCGTCAGTCGGGACAACCAGCCGGCAACGTAAAAGACCGGTATCACGAGAATCAACGTCACAAAGGAGATCTCAGTGCTTCCGGAGGTGTAGAAGGGCTGGTTCAAAATGCGGAGAAAGGCGGCGGTCCACCGCACCACTTCCGCCCCGAGCAGGCGCGAGGCCAGCGCTACCAGCGTCACTACCCAAGCGATGCGGGCGATCCGGCGCACCCACTGGGACACCCGCTGCCGCACCTCGTCGGCAACTCCGATCCGTCGGACCGTTCGTCGAATCACGACGACCAGCAGATACAATGCCAACAGGACCACCAGAGCGGGAACCAGAAACTGCATCAGCAGATCCCACAGAGAAAACTGAAATCTCACCGGTCCGAGTACGATGTCCTGCAGGAGCACCGGGGGCAGTTCAAAAAAGGTGCGCATTGCTGCATAATACCAGTATGCGTGTCATCCGTGACAATACAGTAGCTACCATAGTTGATGTACAGGAGCGCCTCCATCCGCATATGCACGATGCGGAGCGGGTTCTGGCCAAGATCGTGACCCTTATTCGCGGTCTCTCCGTGTTGGAACTCCCGATACTGGTTACGGAGCAGTATCCCAAGGGGCTCGGGGCCACGGTCGGACCGGTACAAGAGGCCCTCGGCGATCGGTACACCCCGATCATAAAATCCGCCTTCAGCTGTTGCGACGACCAGACATACAGCGCCCGCCTTCGGGATTCCGGTCGATCCACCGTTTTGGTTGCGGGTATCGAGGCCCATGTATGCGTCCTGCAAACCACCGTAGACCTCCTGGAATCCGGATACGATCCGGTGGTCGTGTTGGATGCCACCTCCAGCAGAAGTGCCCGAGATCAGGATATCGCCTCCCGCCGGATCGAGCGGGAAGGCGGCCGCATCACCTCGGTGGAGTCTGTCCTGTTTGAGATGGCCCGCCTCAGCGGTACGGAGCAGTTCAAGGCGATCTCGCAGTTGGTGAAATGAGCGAGCAGTACGACCATTTTCGGTATACCGCGGATATCATTCACGGTGCGGACCACCTGGTGGCGTTCACCGGCGCCGGCATTTCGGTGGAAAGCGGCATTCCCTCTTTTCGCGGAGAGGGAGGCCTGTGGGACCGATACGATCCGCAGGTTCTCGACATCGAGTACTTCCTACAAAACCCTGAAGATTCCTGGCGCGTAATCCGGGAGATCTTCTACGAGAACTTTGGCCGGGCGGAACCCAATATCGCCCACAAGGTGCTGGCCTACTGGGAAGAAGTGGGTTTACTCAAAGCTCTGATCACTCAGAACATCGACAACCTCCACAGCGAGGCGGGCACTCATGAGCCGATCGAGTACCACGGTAATAGCCGCATGCTCGTTTGCACGGAAACGGGAACCCGAGTCGCCGCCACGGAGGAGCGAATCGCCTCGCTGCCGCCAATTTCGGATCAGGGGGGCTTACTGAAGCCGGACTTCGTATTTTTCGGTGAAGGCATCCCCAGCGAGGCGGCCCGCCGGGCGGAACACGAAGCGCGATCGGCGGACGTTTTTCTGATCATCGGCACCACCGGCGAAGTGTATCCCGCTGCTCGACTTCCGCAGGTCGCGCAGCAAAACCGCGCCACCATCATCGAGATCAATACGATCCGCACCACGTATACGGAGTCCATCACCGACGTATTTTTGCAGGGAAAAGCCACGGAGATGCTCTCACAGCTCAACCAGTACATCTGATTGCCGTACAGCTTCGAGATTTTCAGTTGCGCCGCCTCCGTCGCGGGCCTACACTGGCTGCATGAAGAAAAATGTGGGGTTTGTGTCGTTTCGGATCGCCGGTACCGACGGAGTTTCTCTCGAGACAAAAAAGTGGGCGGATGTTCTTGCCAAAAACAACTGCACTTGCTACTACCTTGGCGGAGAGGTAGACACCGCCGATGAGGTGAGCATGGTTGCCCCCTTTTTCCACTTTCAGGAGCCTGAGGTGCGCGAGACCTACCAGGCGTGTTTCGCCGGCAAGAACCGGCCCCATCAACTTACGGCTACCCTCCATGAACACCGAGAGCATATCAAAGGCGCGCTGTACGAGTTTGTAGACCGGTTCAGTATCGATATTCTCATACCGGAGAACGCGCTAACGATTCCGCTCAACGTGCCACTGGGCATGGCGCTTACGGAGTTCATCGCCGAGACCGGAATCAATACGGTTGCGCATCACCACGATTTTTTCTGGGAGCGCAAGCGGTTTCTGGTAAACTGTGTGTGGGACTATCTCAATGCCTGCTTTCCACCACACCTGCCCAGCATTCACCACGTGGTCATTAACTCCTCCGGCGGGAACCAGCTGGCCCTGCGTACCGGTATTAGCTCTACCCTGATTCCTAACGTGATGGATTTCGAAGCACCGGCTCCAGGAATCGACGAGTACAACGCCGACGTCCGGGACGCTCTCGGCGTAGCCGAAGATGAGCTGTTTGTGCTCCAGCCAACCCGGGTTGTCCAGCGCAAGGGAATCGAGCACGCCATCGAGCTGGTCGCGCGCCTCGGGAGAAAGGCGGCGTTAGTGATATCTCACGCCTCCGGAGATGAGGGGTACGAGTACCAGCGGCGGATCAAGGAATACTCGGATATGCTGGGAATCCGGGCGATCTTCGTGGACAACCTGATTGCCGATGAGCGAAAACAGACCGCCGACGGTCGCAAAGTTTACAGTCTGGACGATGTGTATCCCCATGCGGACTTAGTAACTTACCCGTCGGTCTTTGAAGGATTTGGAAACGCGTTCCTGGAAGCGGTCTACTTTCGAAAACCGATCGTCGTGAACAACTATTCGATCTACTCCCACGACATTAAACCGCTGGGCTTTCGTGTGGTAGAGATGGACGATTTTGTGTCTGAAGACACCATTCGTCGCACACAGGAGCTGCTCGATAATCCGGAACAGGTAAAATAAATGGTTAAGACCAATTACGCCCTCGGCCTCAAATACTTCTCGTACCGAAACCTGGAGGAGAAGCTGTGGCACATCGTGCGCAGCTTCGATGGACTGGAATAGGAAGGCACCCCGCCGCGGTTATCCGCGAGGACCGGGCTACTCCAGGATGTAGGGAATATCAGGTACGGGGCGCTGATTGCGATAGGTGAATAACAAACGGATGCTCAACAGGCGCCCTCCGTACTCGATATACGTTACATCCCAGCGCAACGGTTCACCGTTGAGGAGCAGATCCCACCGTTCCCGGTGTTGCGGGGGATAGTCCGCGATCGGATCCACCGGCACCGCCTCGATAGAATCCACCACGACGATTTCCCGCCCGGCACCGGTTTGCTCGATCAGCAGCCCCTCCCGGCGGATCATCGCCATCGCCTGGAGCGCGTCGTAGCCGTTGAGGCTAAATGGCTCCGGCGCCGGATATATCTCCCCGGATCGCGGCCATGCCGGCGGATCAATCGCATCCGGGGGCACGGCGTCCTGCCCGTGAATCCCTGTAATGCTCAACATTCCCGTTGCCAGCACCATCGCAAGGACGACAACGGCGCGACGGGGCACACTCAAAACTGGAGCCATAGCACCTCATACGGTTCCAGTTCCAGAGAGAACAGCGCTCCCTCGTTGGTAGGGTACACCAGATCATCCGTCACGAGCTCCCGAAGGACGCCGGTGTCAGCCCACGGATATCTGTCTCGCCGGTCACGAAACTCAACCACATCCGACGACAGATTATGGATTGCCAGGATCGACTCTTCCCCCGTGTCGGATCCTTCCCGGTAGGGGCCCCGCAGCAGCACCAGCAGACGATCGTCGCTTTCCATCACGTGCTGGGGGCTCCTTGGGTGGAACGCCGCATGTCCGGCCCGCGCCCGAAGGAGTTGTTTGTACCCGGAAAAAACCATTCCCCGCAGGGAGGTATCGTCCGACAGCTCCGCAACAACCGTTTCAAAATCCAACTTCTCCCGGTTTATGGCCCGATTGGCTCCCGTCCGATCAACTCCCTCCTGCCAGTTCTCGGAACCGATCAGGCTGTGGATATAGATACCCGGTACGCCGGCCAGGCTCAACATCACCGCCTGGGTACCAAGAAACTGTTCCGCCCGTTGTGGGTTCGGTAGCGCGGCGTCAGTGGCTGCAGACAGGTAGTTGATGTTCAGCTCGTAGGGAATCTCTCCCTCAGCGGTAGCTTTGTAGGACACCCGTCCACCACGTTCCCGCACCACCTGGGCCAACGATTCCCGCTGCTCATCAGAGAGAATACCGTGGGTCGGCGTGAGACCGATGCCATCATGACTGGCACAGAAATTGAAGAAAGAGGTCCCCGGACCGGGATCCTCCAGCCCTGCAACCCAGGTGCGGAGATGCTCGGTCGTACCACGGATCGTCGCATCCAGCAGCAGCGGCGGCAGGGAGAAATTGTACACCATGTGCGCTTCATCCCCGGAGCCGAAGTAGGAAACGTTATCGCGATGGGGCACGTTGGTCTCGGTTATGAGAATTCCTGCGGGGTCAACCAACTCCATTACTCGCCGAAACAGCTTTACGATCCGGTGCGTGTGCGGATGATGAATACAGCTGTGCCCAATCTCTTTCCACAGATACGCGATCGCGTCGAGGCGCACGATCTGAGCTCCCCGAGCCAGGTACCCCAGAAACACATCAAGCATTTCAAGTAGTACGTCGGGGTTCTTCCAGTTCAGATCGATCTGATCATCACTGAAGGTTGTCCAGACATGCTCCGTGCCATGGTCAGTCTCCACGGGGGTAAGAAGCGGAAGGGCCCGCGGCCGCACCACCATTCGGTAGTCTTCCTCGGGGTCTGCGGTGATGAAATACGCATGGTACGGTGATTCGTCGTGCAGAAATCCCTGGAACCACCGACTCTGGGCGGAGCAGTGATTCAGCACCAGATCAACCATCAGGCGGAACTCCGCGGCGATGCGTTCAATCTGTTCCCAACTCCCCAACTGCTGATTTACCGTTCGGTAATCAACAACGGAGAATCCATCATCCGATGAGTACGGCGAGAACGGCAGGATGTGTACGCCGGTTACCGTTTCTTCTACCTCTTCATCGAGAAAACGGTAGAGATACTCCAGTGGTGGCGAGTCCGGCCCCTGGAACATATCACCATACGTGATGAGGATCGCATCATCGGCGGACAGCGGGAAATCCCCGGCAGCGGCAGAGAAATGCTCACGGTGTGCCGCGATCGTTGGGCGGTATTGCTCGATCAACTTCTCGATTCGAGCAGGAAGGTCAGGGTGGTCCGGGTAGACCGCTTGAGTCAGTTGCGTTACAACAGAGTCCATACTTGGAAGAATATGTCAGTCGGGGATTTCCCGCAATTCCGAATCCGCAAAGAGGACGGTGTTATGCACGTAGTAATATTTCACTACCATTTACTCCCCGGCGGGGTAACCGGCGTCATCGAACACACCAACCGCGCGCTCAGTAATCACAGTAGTACCGTTGATTCCGTTGAGATCGTCTCCGGCAGCCGGGAGAACCTCGACAACCTCACTATTGAAGCGGCGATCACGGTGATGCCGGAGATCGGATACATGTCGAAACAACGTTTGGCGGAGTACGCTCCCGCTCCACCGGAGCCCACCAACGGTTCGACCGGAGAGGGACCGCTTGGGCAGGTGGGGGCTGAAGAGGTAGCCGCTGGAGCTGAGGCCCTGGCAGAGCGAATCTCCAAGGAACTGTCCAGCCGCTGGGGGGGAGACAGCGTGTGGTGGGTCCACAACTATCACCTCGGGAAGAATCCGGCGTTCACCCGCGCGCTGATTGACATCGCCCATAGGCACCCGGATCAGAAGATTGTCTTGCATATCCATGACTTTCCTGAGTGCGGCCGATATTCCAATCTCAGATATCTACGCCAATCGGGAGTGTCTGAGCCGTACCCAAACCTACCGAACCTTACATACCTCACGATTAATTCCCGCGACCGGGACCGCTTGCTGAACGCTGGGGTTCGAAACGTCCATTACCTGCCGAACCCGGTGCCCACGGACCCCCCTACGGTCGATGGCCGGGCACAACGAGATGTTCGGGGCCGTCCGGCGGAACGCTTCGACAGCGAGTTTGCGCGGTTTCATCGCGACGATCTGTTTCTCCTCTACCCGGTGCGCACCATTCGTCGCAAAAATATCTTTGAGGCGGCCCTCATTACGATGGGGCTCTCCCGGCCGGCCTCGCTGGTGGTAACACTGCCGGGTGTGTCGCAGGCGGAAAAGCAGTACTCTCAGATGGTGCAGCACGCATTCCAGGACGGTACGATTCCCGGCCTGTGGGGTATCGGGGCTCACCTCGATGAGGTGGGGCTTTCCTTTGCAGACGTACAACGTACCGCCGACGCGATTGTGTCCACCTCGGTGCAGGAGGGATTCGGCTATCAGTTCCTCGACCCGTTGCTGCAAGCGACTCCCCTCGTTGCACGGCGACTACCGGTCGTGCAAGACGTTGAAGAGCTCTATCGCGATTGGCCCCACGCGTTTTACGAGGAGATTCTCGTTCCCAACCACAGTCCATCCCTGTCCGGTCCCCAGGCGCTCCTGCGATTCCGGTATACCGAACGAATCGATCGCTTGGCGCCGCATGTTTCTGCAGACATCATAGAGCAACTGCACCGGGAAGTGGCGCGAATGGTCGATGCACAAACGATTGATTTCTCGTTCCTCCTTCCCCACATGCAGTTCACATACCTCAAAGATATGCGGGAGAATCCCTCGTTTCGGCAAGAGGTACGAGACCTTAACCAGGACCTCTTTCGTCGGATAGAAGACGCGCTGAATCGCCGTCCCCCCGGTCCGCACCCGGGGGTGGAGCCACAGTTTGGTTTGGTTGGATTCGCGCGGCGCGTGGACAAGATACTCACTGCTCCGGTAACGCCGACACAGGATCGACAGGACCTTGCAGCTTCTTCGAGATCTCCGTCCAACCATTTGGTCGAAACCTTCGCTCACCTCGACTACCAGCGCCTCCTCTACGAGTGACTGCCGAGTTTATCGTGAAATGAGGTGCAACAACCCGTACGTAAGATTCTCCTACGCTTGCCACATCCAAAAAATCGGGCTATAGTGACGTAAACAAATCTCCCGAACAGATCGTTCGTCTCGGCCAGTCATGGGGACCGGCAGTAGACGAAAAACCTGGCAACAAAGGAACGTGCTATGCCAAAGAACTTTATTACCCTTGACGGGAACGAAGCGGCATCACGGATCGCCTACGCGTTCAGTGAAGTCGCAGCGATATACCCGATTACACCAAGTTCACCCATGGGGGAGCACGCTGATGCGTGGTCCGCACAGGGGAAAAAGAACTTATTCGGTCAACCGCTGGAAATTATCGAGATGCAGAGCGAAGCTGGTGCCGCCGGCGCCGTTCACGGCTCGCTCACCGGTGGAGCCCTGACGACTACATACACGGCCAGTCAGGGTCTACTCCTCATGATCCCGAACATGTACAAGATCGCCGGTGAGCTTCTTCCCGCAGTCTTCCATGTTTCTGCCCGCTCAATCGCGGCGCAATCGCTCTCCATCTTTGGAGACCATTCCGACGTCATGGGCGTTCGGCAGACCGGCTTCTCGTTGCTTTCCAGTAACAACGTGCAGGAAGCGCAGGATATGGCTGCAATCGCCCACCTTTCGGCGCTGGAATCACGGATTCCTTTTGTACACTTCTTCGATGGGTTCCGTACGAGTCACTCGATTCAGAAGATTGAGGAGCTCGATTACGAGACGCTCGGCAGTATGCTGGACATGAAACATGTGGAAGAGTTCCGCAAAGTCGGCATGCGACCGGAAGATCCCATGGTCAAAGTTGGTGCCCAGAACCCGGACGTTTACTTCCAGGGTCGTGAAACGGTCAACAACTTCTACGATGCGGTTCCGGGCATTGTAAAGAAGTACATGAAGATGCTCGAGAAGAAGACGGGGAGAAGCTACGATCTCTTCGAGTATGTTGGTGCCAAAGATGCCGAGAAGGTGATTGTCGGCATGGGCAGTGGAATGGAAACCGCGGAAGAAACGGTAAACCACCTCGTGAAGAACGGCGAAAAGGTAGGACTGATCAAGGTTCGTCTGTATCGCCCATGGTCCGCCGAAGACCTCAAGGCTGTGCTTCCCGATACGGTGAAGCAGATTGCGGTACTGGATCGTACCAAAGAGCCCGGCGCCACCGGCGAACCGCTCTATTTGGACATCTACCAGACGTTTGCCAAGAGCGACATCGAGATAATTGGCGGGC
>CAZNRF010000061.1:0-13219 GCA_964575075.1 uncultured Spirochaeta sp.
ATGACAGGTGTCAGCGGAATATTCCCGCCTGATTTCACCTCCGCGCTCCAAACCTGGACCATGTACCGTAGCAGTTGGAGCACAGCCGCCGGGTCGCGGTACGACTTGTGCTCCACCAAAATGTAGACCTTCGCGGAGCGGTCAGAAACGTCGATGCTGCCGCCGGGCTGTTGACCTTCACTCGAGCGGGGGCCAACGATGTCGACCGACGCCGCCAGGTCTGAAAGGTGTTCGCGGTTTTTCCGGTCGATCCAGGTGCCCGGTTCAAGCTTGAGACTATTCAAGTCCAACATCGCGGTGACCTCGGCGGGTAACGCGTTCCGGATCAAGAATTGAAGATGGATCCGTTGTGAAAAGAACGAGCGAAAAAATCGGTCGTGGGCATGGTGGATTTCCATACAACCTCCACCAATATACACAGCGGAGATGGCCCCGCTGCTTTGGGAAGGTCGCAGCGTAAGATATATGTCGTTATCGACCTATTCCGCTCCAGACCGCCGGGCGGCGGCCTGCGCCCGTGGTGGTGAGCGCAGGTCGTCTCAGCCCCCTCACTGCGCCGCGCTAATCACCAGCACCGTCCATAGGGTCGACATGATCACGCCGGGGATCGCGGCGGAGCGGCGGTTTTTGCGGGACGCTTCGTCGCGGTAGCCGCTGCGGTAGCTTACCGGCTCCACGTCCTCCGGCATGTACTGCGGTGTGGGGCGGCTGCCGTTGGCGATGAGCACGGTGACGCCGGTGCCGAGCCACGAGAAGAGCCCGCCCGCCACAAAGCCGCCGACGCCCCACCCGATGGCGTTGTGATTGTCCTCGGCGTCCATGACGCCCTGGTTGTACGACTGCGAGTTGGAGCGCTGGGCGGAGTCTTGCAGCAGGGTGGGCTTTTGCTGCAGGACGGGTTGATTCCCGTTGGCGTCGGCGCCGGTGCCGGTGGCCTGGGCGAGGGCGCCGGCGGGGGCCAGCAATACGACGATCAGGATAAAAGCGATGGTTCGTTTCATGGGTTCCTCCTGCAGTGCATCTGCAAAGCCCGTGCCAGGCCGAATATGCGGGGGGAGAGGCCCCGGACGCGCGCTCTGCGCCCCGTGATGCGTAACTGCAGTTGCGGTCCGCCCCGCGAGCGCACTCGGGTTACGTCACGATAGTTCGCTCACCACTGCCATCCGGTGGTGAACCCGATGGTGGTGTGGCGGGTTATGTACCAGGTGGGAATCCACAGGGTCCGCGTCCACCGGGATTGGAGGCCGAGACGGACCGCCGTGCCGGGGATCGAGAGATATCCCGCTGCCACCACGCCCGCGGTGGGTCCGGTGCGGGTGAGGGGCTCGTCACCAACGGAGCCGGTGAGCACGCTCATACCGAGGGTGGGACCTATCGCCCCTTCCAGCAGGGTTGTGCCGGGAGCAAGGGCGGCCGCCACGCGCATCGTCACGCGGGTGAGATCGTCCGGGCGTGATATGGATACCGCTGCGGCCCGATGGAGTTGGACGTAGGAGATCACCGGGGTGGTATCCCGCAGCGTCATCGTTGCCGCGGGAGTGATGCCCGACACCTGGTACCGCTCGAGGGGATCCTGCATGGTGGTGCCGGCAATACTGAGCCATACGCCCCGGCGCCGCACCGTCTCCGGGGCCCACGGGTCCGGCAGATGGGCCCGGCGGATCTCCCGGGCGGTACTCCTCCGGCGATCTTCTTCCCAGCGGACGAGTTCACGCTGCGCGGTGGAGAGGTCTCGGGTGGTCGGGAGGTACTGGTCACTCTCGAGGGCAACGGCACCTGATAGGTACCCCTCAGCCGCCCGGGAATCTTCCGCCCGGGAGGCGCGGCGAGCCGCCCTGAGGAGATCCTCGAACTCATCCGTCGCGGCGGCACGGCGGGCCTCCTGGCGCTCGATCCGCCGGGCCTCGCGGTCCGCCTCTCTGGTGGCCGCCGCGGCCTGCCACTGCTCAACGAGGGGCTCCACGATCTCTCGCTCCGGCGCGGTCAATGCGACGTCCACCAGCTCCTGCGATCTCTCCGGCAGTGACTGGTCGTCACCAGAGACCTCCTGGTCCACCGAGACCTGCTCGAGCGCCGCGGCGGCTTGCATGGTGCGAATCCGTGTCTCCACAGCGGGCGCCACCGGCACGGCGATGCGGGCCGCCCGTTGCAGGTATTCCCACGCCAGGGGGGCGTTGTCTTCCCGGTTCAGGTAGTCGATCTGCTCGAGGATGCGCTCTCGCGCTTGTAGCTCCAACGCGATTTCAAGCTCTTCCCGCCAGGAGACGACGGCGGTGGCGGCATTCTCCGGGATGAGGGGCACCCGCGCGGCGTGAATGATCGTACCGGTGGTCGTCTCATCCACGGTGGTGGTCACCACCGCCTCATCCCGAATACGGCTCACCGTGACGCGGAGTCGGTAGTCCGCGGCGCGCCCCTCCTCGAGTTCGATTACGCGAATCCCCGGCATTCCCACTACCGCGTTGGCAAACATGTCCCCCACCAGCTCGGTCTGGACGGGATCAGCCTCCCCCACGGCACCCGGCGGACGGATACCGATCACGTCGAACGCTTCGGCCGGTGCGACCCCCGAGGCCAATGCGATCGCCACCGAGAGCACTCCGGCGAGGCGGAACCGGCTCACGGGACACTCCATCCATACCCGATTGGGATGTCCCGCGTCATATACCGCTCGCGGTCGGTCTCTACCGCGGGAACCACAGCTCCCAGGAGCGACCGACGATAGCGGATGGTAAGGCGACCCCGCTCGTTCCACTGCCACGAGAGCGCCCCCGACATTCCCAGGGTGGGGGCCCAGGTAACGGCGGTGGTGCGCTCGTCGCGATCGGTGGTGGGATCTCGATCAAGATCGACCCAGAGCATCGCCGGCGCCGCGGTTTCCAACGCCACCTCGAGGGTGAACCCAAAGAGGCGCAGCAGCCCAAAGCCACCGCCGGTGGGGCCCACGTGCCATCGGGTGCGACGCTGGAGTAGTCGACTGCCGTCATCGAGTCCGGAATCGCGGCTCTGTTCTTCCGCCCCTCCGCGGAGCACGGCCCCCGCAAACCAGCCGGCGTACAGTGATAGGGCGTCGCCGGAGGTGGCGACGGGCAACAGATAGGGACGTCGACGCGTGGCATGAACCACCGTCTGGCGAATCGCGCGCTCATCGAGGGTTACCCGATCGCGGTCCGCCACGGTGCCCGTTCCCAACGCAACCTCCCAGGAGGGACGCACCCCCACCGGACCGGAGAGTGCCCGGGTGACGTCCCACGCTGCCAGGCGGGTGCGGTATCCCTGGACCACGGCAGCGCCGCTGGTGCGGCGAGCATCCGCCCGATCGATCGCGTCCAGGAGCTGTCCGTACTCGCTTCGATCCGGGGCCGCCCCAATCGCCTGGGTGACCGCAGCGCGCGCCTCGTCGTAGTCCGCGCGCCAGTAGGCGGCTAAGGCGGTGGTGTACTGATGCTCCGCCCGAGATTCCCGGCGGATCACCTCCCGCAGTGCCGCGAGCTCTCCGTCGAGTGTTTCATCTCCCACCGCCTCTTCTATGGTATCTACCAGGAGCGCCGCGCTTGCGTGATACCCTTCCGCCACCAGCTGTTGCGCCATCGTGAGGCGCTCGGCGATCGCCGCCTCCTCCGCCTCCTCCTGGGCGGCGCGAATATCCGCGAGGACCTGCTGGGCGGCGGTGGATTCCGGGTCGCGCGCCAACGCCCGGTTTACCGCCACCAGTGCCTCATCAAAGAGCCACAGGTTGGATAGTTCTTCCGCATCGGCGAGCAGTTCCCGCACCTCCGTGGCGCGAATGTCCGCCGCGAGCCGCGCGAGGTCCGGCGTGTCGGGCCGGGTTTCGCGGTAGCGCTCCAGGAGTCGCGCCGCGGCGGCGGTCTCCCCGGCGTCCAACAGCAGTTCGATGTCTTCCCGTTGGACCAGCCGAACCTCCCGGCCGTATTGGGACAGCGCCTCTGCAGCGGTCCGCACCGCCGCGATGGGGTTATCGGGATCGACGGGAACGATCGTGCTCCACACGCTCCGGCCGGTTTCGGTGTAGCGGAGATCGATGCTCCACGTGCCGGCATCTCCAATCACGGTGACCGCCGAGGTGAGCGCATAGTCTGCTTCGGTTAATTCTGCCACCGCGGCGAGTACGGCGGGATCACCGAGCTGGTCGGGGAGGGCCGCTGTCGTCTGGAGCGCGGCATCGACGGCAATCGAGGGGACGACGCGGAAGGTGAGTGCATTTACCAGCCGCACTACTAAGAGCTGCTGGAGCTGTTGAGCCAATCCCTGTTCCTGGGCGGGTCCCGCTCCCGGGGGGAGCGGCGCCGGGGCCCGGGCGGGACGGAGTTCGTCGTTCTCGGCGATCACCTCGGAAGGCATCCCGTCCTGCACCATGGTGCCCGGAGGGAGTATGATGAGGCCTGGTGGGGGGCCCATCCGCGATTGGCTCTGCACCGGAGCGGGCGGCATCCCGGCAAGGACAAAGAGCAACACGATTGTGGATACCGCACCAGTACCACCAGAACGTATCCGGCTCATAGACTCACCCCCGTGCGGATTCTCACCAGAAAGGGACTGGTCGCCGCGGCACCGGCGGGCAGGGGCGGCGGGTGAAACAGATAGTCCACCCGCGCACCGAGATGGACCCCCAGGGAGCGCAGGATCATCACGTCTCCCACCGCCCACAGGCCGACGGAGGGGCTCACGTGCCAGGTTGATCCCCCGTCGCTCCCCCAGGTGGTGTGCACGCCGCCGTCGATTCCCGCGGATAGGAGAATGTTCAAGAGGTGCACGGTAAACCCGGTATGGGGCGTCAGCACCGGATGCAGCACCAGGGCGTTGACGTCATTGGTGGTGCGGTACTCCACATCCAGCCCCACCCGTGCGATGGGCCGAATCTCGAGGAGCGCCGGTTCCTGGTCGCGACGCAGTAGCTGAAACGTTCTCCCGTATCCGAGACCCCAATTCTCCACCTCGGTGGGGATATCGAGGGCCGGCTCCACCGCGCTCACCGCGATCAGGGAAAGTCGCGTGGGCCGGGTGTTGATGGTGGTGAGAAAGACCCCCACCGCATCCAGCGGACTCAGGTATACCCCCGCCGCCTCCTGGCGGTCCTGTTCATCCGCACGCAGACGAATCAGCCGCTCCTGGCGCTCGATCTCCCGTTGATACTCCTCTTCCGCCAGTTGAATTCGGTCTCGTTCCTCGAGGGCGTCACTGGACGGGCGCAGCGCAATGGCCCGGGTGATCGCCCGGCGGGCTTCCACAAAATCGTCTCGACGGCGGGCTCGGCGGGCGGTCTTGAAATAGTCCTCGTAGAGGTTATCCCGTATCTCCTCTCGCAACGCGAGAAACTCCCTCGTCGTCGGTACCGGCTCGTCCCGCCGGCGCTGCTGCCGCAGAAACGCGTCCAGCCGTTCCTGCGCCGCGGCATACCGGCGGCGGGAAACCAGGTCGGCGATACCACTGACGGTAATCTCCTGGGAGAGCAGGAGTCCGTATCCCCGAATCCGCTCCACGATCTCGTCAAGCCGGAGGAAGAGGTCATCCTCGTTTGTGTGCGCGGTGTAGGAGAAGGCGATTTCGCCGGTCTGAATTTCTACCAGACGCACCGTGATCACCACCTGTTCCAGCAGCCGTCCGATGCTCCCAATGACGATCTGGTCAGCTCCGGTTATCTGCAACTGCTCCGGCGCCTGGTTACCCTCAAACAACCCCGATAACTGTTGGAGCTCGTTGACTTCCATCAGCTCGCGGATATTGCTCTGATCAACCACGTTGTAGTTGGGTAGTTCGGAAATTCGACCCCGAAAGTACTCATTGATCGTGGTCACCTCTTCTTCCGCGAGGCCGCCTGTGGGCTGCAAGTCCAGGACGGCTACCGCAATCGACTCCGCTGTTCGCTCCTGGCCTGCTACGGGGAACGTCGCCATGATCAGCAACACCGTTCGAATAATTAATGTTTTATAACGCATTCTGTTACTTCCGGACATTGGAGGCATTCTGGATGATATTGTTCTATTCGTCATCCATGTTTCCCGCGATCCGGTCACATCAACCGCTCACATCCAGCTGCCATAGATTGCAACAGGTTCGTAGATACCCCGCAAGCGCGCCGGCGACGGCGTGGCGTTGGTGTACCCCCCGACCCGATCGTAATCGATGGGAATTACCACGGTGCCCACCGCCGCCTTCGGAACCCCCTCTCCCGGCTCGACCAAAAACCCGTGCATTCCCGGGGGCACGCGATCGACCCGCAAGAGCGCCACCGCATGCGCCTCCACCCGGCCGGATGATGACACGCCCTCAAAGCTGCCCACCCAACATTGTTCACCCCAGTACTTCAGCAGGCCGCAGGTATACAGCGCGAAGTCCTCGCAGTCGCCACCGCCGGCGGCACCAAACTCGTCCGGCGCCAGCGCCACCGCGTTGTGTTCGTACCGGAATCCGCTGTACACCCACGTCTGAAAGCGCTGGATTTCGAACATCTCCAGGCGACCGGTGCCGTTGGTGTCGGCCGCTTCGTAGACCCGAAACAGTATGGGATCCCGGATTTGGGTATGTCGAACGAACCGTTCCTGCCGGGCGGTGATCTCGGGGTCCGGGGTCGGCGCCACCCGCTCCGGCGTGCGTTCCGGGGCGCGCTCCGCGGCGGCCGGCTCCGGCTCCACCCGGCGCGGCACCTCTACCGGCTCCGGCTCTGCCGGCCGCGGTACGTGCACCGGCTCCGGCATCTGGGGCTCCCCCAGCACGTAGGGCCCCCAGTGCGACTCGGTAAGCCCCGCCATGACGCACAGAAACGCCACGCTGATCACCACCCGGCCCACGGGCGACCCCGCCCCGCTTCCACTGCTCATACGGGAGCTCCCCGCGACCGCTGTGTCGCCATCGCCCTACTCCAGCCGCCCGGTGCGGAGTTCTACCGTGTATCCCGCTCCACGGTGGCGCTCGGTAACCGCACGGGAGCGGTCGGGCCAGCTGGTTGAGAGGGTGGCCGGGGCGCGCAATCCCGGCTCGTCCGTGGACGCTTCGCGGTCGTCCTCACTCACCTCCTCGGACCCGGGACGCTCGGCTGCTGTAACCCCAGCGGCGCCGAGTTTAGCAGCTGAACCCAGCGTTACTGCCGCCGCACCGGAGGGCTCTCCTTCCCACACGAAGAAGCTCGGCCCGATCGAGTAGGCGGCGAGCTCAAAATACAGGTCGACGCCGTCGTCACCGTCGGTAAAAAGCCCGCCGTCCTCACCTTCGTCGAGATAGATTTCGTACTCCGCCCACCACTGGCTGCCGTCCCACGCCTGATACTCCATGTACCACGTGCCCGGCACGGCACTCACGTAGGACTCGTTGTAAATGGCGTCTTGCCCCTCAAAGGCGGGGTCCTCGGTGTAAAAGGTGATCGGCCCGGAAACCCAGCTGTAGGCGATAAACGAATCGCCGTCCTCCCCGTTGGCACCGCACCCGGCCAGGAGCAGCACGCCCCCAACGATAAGTGCCGCATTCAACCAGCTCCATACAGAGCGAGGTCTTTCGTTCCGCCGAAGATTTGGAATCCCATGAAACTGTCGTGTCGTGTTCATGCTGCCCCGGTTGCAAGACCCGTGCCAGCTCCGTTTTGCGCTGTTCCACCGCCAAAACGAGGCGATCCTGGTGCGTCTGGGATAACCCGGGTTGCGGATCCCAAGAGACGCGCAACTTCAGTTTCGTTACGGAAGTAGCCCTCGACACGTCCTTTCCGGAACCTGGGGCTGTATAGCCATTTTGTAACATCATTCTATATACAGCCCCTGGTTGCCCTTCCCACGTGAGCTCCCTACACTCCCCGCATGGCGTATGAGGTGCTTTATAGTTTTGTCGGCAATCACGACCCCCTGACGCTTCCTGCGGAGGATGAAGACCCGGGTCCGGTGCTGTCTCTGTTACGCAGCAGGTCTTTTGATCATTTGGTGCTCCTGGTTACCGGGCCGCAATACAGCGAGCGAGCGGTGGTTATCCAGCAGTATGCCGCGGGCGGGCACCGAACCCCGACCTGTTCCTTTGTGCAGCTTCCGCTGGAGAGCGTGGTGGACTATGAGGAGATCTACAGCCGCCTTATGGAGGTGATTCCTGACGCTGAGGAGAAGCTCCCCGCCAGGATCCGACGTGATCTCCGACGCTTCGTGTTACTGGATCCCGGTACCCCGCAGATGCAGACGGTATGGTTCCTGATGGTGCGCTCCGGCGTGTTTGAGGCCACCCTTCTGCAGGGGATTCCTGCCCGCTTCGGCGGGGGTGTATACCGGGCCCGAGAGGTGAACCCTCATCCCGGGGCCGGTCGTGCTGCTGCCACGGACACGCCCACAGCGGCCGGCGAGATCCACGACGTCCGCACGTCCCCTGACACCTCCGATCATGGAGAATCCGCGGCACCCACAGCAGACGCGTGGACCGTCCAATCGCCCACCATCATTGGCCGTTCCCCGGCGACGGAGGCGATGATCGCCCGCATGGAGAAGGTGGCCCCCTACTCGGAGACGGTGCTGGTCACCGGCGAGTCCGGTACGGGGAAAGAGCTGGTAGCGCGGCACATCCATAACCTGAGCCCGCGGCGAGATCGCGCCTTCGTGCCGGTAAACTGCGCCGCGCTGCCGTCGGGAACCACCGAGAGTGAGCTCTTCGGCCACCGCAAGGGGGCGTTTACCGACGCCGGAGCGGACCGCAATGGGGTATTTCGCGCCGCCACGGGGGAAACGTTGTTTCTCGATGAAATCGGCGAGCTTCCGCTCCCCGCGCAGGCCAAACTCCTGCGGGCGATCGAGTATGGCGAGGTGACCCCGGTAGGCGCAGACACGCCGCTCTACGTCGATGTGCGCATCGTGGCGGCCACCAACCGTGACCTTGCGGATATGGTGCGCGCCGGAGCGTTTCGGGAGGATCTGTTCGAACGAATCCGCCAACTGGAGCTGTCGGTACCGCCCTTGCGGGAGCGGGGCGATGATGTTGTGGCGTTGGCGAAATGGTTTGTCTCACGCTGGAACACGCAGCACAACCGCGAGCATTACCTCACCCGGGAGGCGCTGGAGCGCATCGCCGAGTACTCCTGGCCTCGCAACGTGCGGCAGTTGCAAAACGTAGTCAATCAGGCGTGCACGTTTTCAGACACCCCAGAGATTGGGGTCCAACAGGTGGTAGCTCTCCTCGATTCCATCGGTGGGGGCACCGCGGAACCCTCGGTTCGATCTAAACCCGCCGGATCAACCCAACTGGGTGAAGCACCCCGCGCCGCCGAACCCGCCTCGGCATTCCCGGTGAACCTGCCGGAGATTCTCACCGAGACGGAACGAGGCTGGTACCGCGCGGCCCTGTCCGCCGCCGAGGGCAACCGCGCCGATGCGGCTCGCCTGCTCAGCCTCAAACCGCCGGCGTTTCGAAAGGCGCTGAAAGAGCGATTTCCCGAGCTGGTCGATGAGGAGATAACCGGCTGAACGGCCTGGGCGGTCTCAGCACGCAAGACTCGATGATGCTATACTGAACCCATGAATATTACCGTCCTTGAGCCGCTTGGGCTGACCACGCCCGATCTCGACGCAACGCTTGCGCCGCTGCGCGCAGCGGGTCACCACATCACGATCTACCAAGACCGTCCGTCCAGCCCGACTGAGACGATCGCTCGTATTGGGGACGCGGAGGTAGTGGTGATCGCCAATATGCCCTTTCCCGGGGAGGTCGTCCGGGCAGCGAAGAATCTGAAATTTCTGGCGGTGGCGTTTACCGGCGTGAACCACGTCGATATCGACGCCTGCACGGAGCGTGGTGTCGCCGTGTCCAACGCTGCGGGATTCTCCACCGAAAGTGTGGCCGAACTGACGGTGGGAATGATTATCGGAATGCTGCGCAACGTCGTCCCCGGTGATGCAGCGGTCCGCGCTGGTGGCACCAATGCGGGGCTTTTTGGCCGGGAACTCAACGGCATGACCGTGGGGATCGTCGGCACCGGAGAGATCGGCCGCCGGGTCGCCACGGTTTTGAGCGTGTTTGGGGTGCGCCTCCTGGGCTTCAATCGCACCCGCTACCCCCAGATGGAGGCGCTGGGCATGCAGTATCTCGAGTTGGATGAGCTTCTGGCCGCCAGCGATGTGGTCTCGGTTCACGTGGCGCTGACCCCGGAGACCACCGGTCTCCTGTCCGCCGAGCGCGTGGCGGGCATGAAACCCGGTGCGTACCTCGTGAATGTGGCGCGGGGCAAAGTGGTCGATAGCGCCGCGGTGGCGGCTGCTCTGGAATCGGGACAGCTTGCCGGCGCGGCGATTGATGTTTTTGAAACCGAACCGCCGATTGCAAAGGATCATCCGTTTCTCAAGGCCCCGAACACGCTTCTGCTCCCGCACGTGGCGTTCGGTACCCACGAGAGCTTCCAGAAGCGGGCGGAGATCGTCTTGGACAATATTGAGAGTTGGCTCGATGGAGCGCAGAAACGGGTTATCGTATAGTTTTTCGTGGTGGTGGCGAGTGGCGGCGGCGCACCGTAGAATTGAGCGTGTGGCACCGCAGACATCCACATATGAAAAAACCCGGCAGGATGGTGACCTACCGGGTTTTGATACCCCCTAGGGGAATTGAACCCCTGTTTTAGGAATGAGAATCCTACGTCCTAGCCGCTAGACGAAGGGGGCATTGCGCTTCCCGGGGAGGACTTGAACCCCCACACTCAGAACCAGAATCTGATGTGCTACCAATTACACCACCGGGAAATATGTTCGATTCCTGTGTCTGACGCGCCGGATAATAGCGTTGGAAATCGATTTATGTCAAGTGCTTGGACATGCACCCGCAGGCCCGCCGAAACGAATCACTCGCTGTGATATTCGTGCAAGTAATCTATCTCCCGCCCGGCGAGTCGTGAAGCGAAATTCAGGAACGGTAACGCCACCACGGCGAAAACTCCCGCGACGTGCGCTCCAGCCTCCTCCAGTAGTTCGCATGCCGCCTCTACCGTACCGCCGGTGGCGATAAGGTCGTCCACAACCAGCACGTTGCCCCCCGGCGGAATGGCCTCCGCGTGCCCCCCAATGCGATCCGTTCCGTATTCCAGTTCGAACTCGCGACCTATGGTTCGCCCAGGCAGCTTCCCCGACTTGCGTAATAGGATTAACGGCAAGCCCTGCCGGTACGCGAACGGCGCAGCAACGAGGAAGCCCCGAGCCTCGATGGCCGCCACCGCCTGTACCGGCCGATCACGATAGATTTCTACCATTCGGTCCACCGTATGCGCGAACGCGCTCGGGTTGGCAAGTAAGCTTGTAAGGTCGTAGAACAAGATGCCCGGTTTGGGAAAGTCGGGGGTTTTCCGAATCGCCTCATCCACCACTGTATCGATACGCATTATGGCAGTATTGTTCGCATAAACATTGCGGTCAACCTAGGCTGCCATATGGTAGAGTGGTGAGAATGCAGTACCTCATACCGATTGCGAGTGGAAAGGGGGGCGTTGGGAAAACGCTCCTCGCGGCGAATCTGGGAATCGCTCTGGCACAGCAGAATAAGACGGTGATTCTTATAGACCTCGACTTGGGTGGGAGCAATCTACACACCGTGCTCGGTATCAGAAATCGCCACCCAGGAATCGGACATTTTATCTACAAGCAGGCGGAGTCTCTGGAGCAGCTGGTAGTCACGACCGGGCAGGAGCGGTTGTACTTTATTCCCGGTGACAGCCTATTCAGCGGTACGGCGAACCTTCCGTACTGGCGAAAACTGGCGTTGCTGAAACAGATCGAGGAGCTCACCGCAGACTTTGTTCTCTTGGACTTAGGGTCAGGGACGACGTACAATACGCTGGACTTCTTTCTCACTTCGCCGGCAGGGCTCATGGTGACCACGCCGGATACCACGGCAATCCTTAACGCATACTCCTTTCTCAAATCGGCGATGCTGCGACTACTGCAGCGCAGCTTCCCGGGGAAAAGTGCCGAACGCCAGGCGGTCCTCGACTTCGTGCAGCAGAAGGTAGAGGGCGAGAATCTCACGATCCAACACGTCGTGTCCGCGGTCAGCGAGCTCAATGCGGAAAGCGGTCAGGCCGCCGAGCGGATCCTCGACAGTTTTCGGCCACGGGTCGTGATGAATCTCGGTCGCAACGCCCAGGATATACAGCTCGGCGGACGGCTGCGCCAGGTGGTTCGAAACAATCTGGAACATGATGTGGAGTTCATCGCGTATCTGCCTCAGGATGAGCTCGCATCCCGCAGTCCTCTGGAGAGAACCCCGACCCTTCTCACCTATCCTCAGACGGCCTACTCTCGGGCGGTACAGCAATGCGCGACTCGTTTGATCAACGAGCCCGTGCCGGATCGGCTAAAACTCTTTCCCGACGATGAGGATTTGCAGGAGCTGGCAGAGGGATTCAGCGCACCGCGCTCGGCGCCGTAAGGACAGATCACCGTCCGCGAAACGCCGGCACCCGGGCGGCGACCCCTACATCCCACGCACTGCGCTCCCCGCCGGCCAGCAGGTGGTATCCCAAACCTGCCACCATAGCACCGTTATCAACGCAAAGTTCCACCGGTGGCAGAAAACTCGCCACCGACCGGCCGTCCACCGTCAGACTCTGAAGACGCCGCCGCAGCTCACTATTGGCGGCGACGCCACCGCCGGCGGCGATTCGATAGATACCCGTCTCGCGCACCGCGCGTTCAACTCGGTTCATGAGCATGCTCACTGCCGCATCCTGAAACGCCGCCGCCACATTTTCACGGGTGCGCGGGTACCCGTCCTGCCAGAAGCGGTCGAGCTGGTGAACGACAGCCGTCTTGAGCCCGGAGAAGGACACATCATACGGGGATTCAGCGTGGTTGAGTTTGGGCTGCGGGAACCGTGCCGCTCGGGGATCGCCTCCCGCAGCGAGACGGTCAATAACGGGACCACCCGGATATTCCCCGCCGAGGAAGACGCTGATCTTGTCATACGCTTCACCGCACGCGTCGTCGATCGTAGTTCCCAGAACCTCGAGCTCACGGTGGCCGCGGCTCACGGCGATCATCGTGTGCCCGCCGGAGACCAGCAACACGAGATATGGATACGACAGGCTCCCGGCATGGCCCGCGCCGTCCGCACCACCCACTAAGTGCGGGGCGTAGGCGTGGGCGTGCATATGATCCACCGCGACGTACGGGAGGCCCCCAGCCCAGGCGTAGGCCTTGGCGAAGGTGAGCCCCACCGCGAGAGATCCGCTCAACCCGGGCCGGTTAGTAACAGCCACCCC